>CAKUMP010000005.1 GCA_934667795.1 uncultured Chthoniobacterales bacterium
GGAAGGTGGGTTGATCGAATCTACCGGAGGGACGTATCCGGTGGTGACACTGACAGTGCATGGGAATGGGGTTATGCGGGGAGAAGAAGAGTGTCGATTGGCATTACCGGAAATGCCGGAGGAATCGCAGGATATACAGGTCCAGATGAAACGGCAGGATTCGTCGGACTTTGGAGTGCTTGGAACGATGGACTCGGAGTTGCTTTATGCATTGAAACGTCTGCGTTCGGAGATTGCAGAAAAAATGGGTGGACGCCCGGCATATTTGATTTTTCCTGATTCTGTACTGGAAGCGTTGGCGCGGTTACGTCCGGCGAGTACGGAGGCTGCGTTGAGAATCAAAGGTGTGGGCGAATTCCGTGCACGTCATGTGTTGCCGCCCTTTCTGGAACTGATCCAACGCTGGGAAGAATCCATTTAAAACGCTTTTTGGATTTGCTGGGCGAGTTGGAAGAGGGCCTGGTTCATGGCAGCGACGCGATTGGCGGCTGGTATGGCAGGGGAAACCGTGGTGGTGAAACGTCGAGTGGTGGGGGCTGCTTTGGATTTAACCACATGTGCACTCCAGGTACATTCCAGGACCATTTCTCCTGTATCATTCTGTTCAAATCGGGTAATTTTGATATCGATCAGGTGCGAATAATCCAGGGTGGTAAAATTCTGGATTGGTTGGATGTTGGATGACCCGAGCAGAATAGAAAGGTTTTCTGCGGTTACGCGTGCGATGCCGGAATCCAGTGGTTCGGACCAGATATTGTTGGAATCAATCAGGGTTTGACCGGAGGCAGCGCGGACAATGTGTTCCTGACGGTCGAGGTAGGTGGGTAAATACGGACGATTGATCGCTATCACCAGATTCGATCTGGACTTTGCAGAGCTCGTGGCTAATGACGTCAGCGTATAATACGACGCCGTATCTTTCACCGGGGAAAGCATTTTACATCCGGAAAACATCAGAGTCAGTGCGATGAGAGTCAGGGAAGAAAACTGCCTGAACTGTGACGGCGTGGGCATCAGAAATGAAAGAATTGGAGAAGTGTATGCGTTCATGGTTTTTGTTCCTTTCCAAGGATGAGAGAATTGGGGTGACGTTTCAGTTCATTTGCCAGTTCTTTGATTGATCGAGCGGCGCGATCGGCTTCTTCCAGAACATTCTGGAGGCGCATCATGACGGGGCCTTGAGGGTTAACCGTATCTGCGACTTCACGTGCGGCGGATTCAATTTCTGCCAGGCTTTTATTTGCCGTTTCCATCATTTCATTAAGATCTTCCAGCAACGGGTCTGCATTCTCGTTCACTTTGGTGCTGAGTTCCTGAAGTTCCACCAGCACTTTGTCCAGATTGGTCAGTGCGCGGGTGAGTTGTTCACTTTCGGTAAACTGCTTCATGCTGTCGGTGATGTGAACCAGGTTATCATTAATCGTTTTCACATCCAGTTCCGAGATCTGCGCTTTGGTGGAAGTCAGGATTTCTTTGAGTTCGGTGATGACACCATCAAGGTCGAGGGCATTGATTTTTTTGAGTCCATCGGCGATACCGGAGATCAGTTCATCCATTTCAGTTGCGATTGTAGGAACCGCTGGCACATCCGGATGTTTCTGGGATTGATAAATAAAACCTTCCGTGTTGGGGACGACATCAAACTCCACATATAACTGGCCGGTCAAAAGGCTTTGTTGTTTCATGCGGGCGCGAAGGCCTTCTTTGACCGCTTTCTCCACTCCTTCTAGCGTAGAAAAATCGATGGGCTGGCCTGTTGTCGAACCGACCGCACGAAGTTCTTTTTCTCCAAGCTGGAGCAGGACAGGAATAATTTTCCGATTATTTTCCTGATCCACCAGGACCTTGATGTATTTGACCTGGCCGATACGCACGCCGCTGAAGCGGACATCGGAACCGACCTGGAGGCCATTTACACTTTTTTCAAAATACACCAGAATATGGGAAGTATCTTCAAAATATTTCCCTGCGCCGAGGAAGACAGTACCTGCCGCTGCGATCAGGAGGCCAATAAGGGTGAAGAGGCCGATGAGAGTGGGATTCGCTTTTTTACTCATGAGTCAGAATGATTAGATTTTTTTTCAGGATCTTCTCCACGATTAAGAAATAGACGGACCGTCGGGTTGTCGGAAGATTTGGCAAGCTCTCCGGGGTGCCCTGTGGCGCCCATCGTTTTCGTATTGGTATCAAGAAAAATGGAATTGTTCGCAACGGTAAAGATGCTGGCAAGTTCGTGGGTAACAATCACAATGGTGGATTGGAGACTGTCGCGAAGGCTGAGAATGAGGTCGTCGAGACGCCGGGAACTGAGTGGGTCGAGTCCGGCACCGGGTTCATCCAGAAAAAGGATTTCAGGATCAAGTGCCATCGCGCGTGCAATCCCTGCCCGTTTGTTCATCCCTCCTGAAACTTCCGAAGGGTAGTAATTTTCAAAGCCGGAGAGTCCAACCAGTGCCAGTTTGTAGGAAACGATGTCCTTGATGGTTTTTTCCGGGATATTTTTGGTTTCTTCAAGTGGCAGGGCAATATTTTCAGCGAGAGTCAGGGATGACCAGAGCGCTCCGGACTGGTACATGACGCCGAATTTGCGGATGAGTGCGAGGCGGTCCTGTTCTGAGGCAGTGGAGAAATTCTGGTTTTTGTACCAGATGGTGCCCTTGGCGGGTTCACGAAGCCCGATCAGGTGACGAAGCAAGGTGCTTTTTCCACAACCGGAGCCTCCCATAATGACAAAAATATCTTGCTTTGCGATGGTGAAATTCAGGTCGCGCATCACCACGAAGGAGCCATAAGCCATTGTAAGGTCTTTGACTTCGATTTGGGTTTCGGGATGTGTTTGCGGGTTTTCTGGCATAACAGACATTTTAGATTCCAAGAACAGTGAAAATGGCAGCGAAGGCAGAGTCTAATACGATAATCGCTGTAATGGAAGCAACGACCGCACGTGTGGTGGCTTGACCAACACCAGCAGAAGAAGTTTCGGCATTCATACCTTGAAGACAACCGGCAATAGCAATTGCTGCACCAAAGAAAACACTTTTCATGACTCCCAGTGAGGCGGTCGTAAGCGAAATGGCTCCTACTGTCTGGTTCCAGTACAGGACGGGGGGAATCTCGACCATCATCCCTACCAGCATCCCTCCAAGAATTCCGACAAGGTTGGCATAAATGGTCAGGATGGGCATCATGAGGATCAAGGCAAGTAGCCGTGGCAGTACCAGAAAATCAAACGGATTGAAACCAAATGTACTGAGAGCATCAATTTCCTGGTTCGCCTTCATGCTTCCAAGATTGGCAGCAAATGCCGCGCCTGTGCGTCCACTCATAATGATACCCGTCATGACAACCCCCATTTCACGAACCATGGCAATCCCCACCAGATCCGCAACAAATATAGAGGCACCAAAACTGGCTAACTGGACGTTTCCCACAAAGGCAAGGATAAGACCAATCAGAAAACTGATGAGTGAAACGATTGGTAATGCCTGTAATCCACACTCTTGAAGGGTCAGAAGGAAATCCCGAGTGCGAAAATGTGCCTTACCCGTTAAAAATTTCAGAAATGAAAGAATGGAAAGTCCGGTGAATTCCAGTACGGATTGAACGCTGCTCCAGACCGCAAGAGTGATTTTCCCTAATTTACGAAGTTCGGAGGGGGTGTGACCTTGTGATTGCGCCGTTTTTTCTTCAGGGACGCTGAGTGCGAGTACCATAAGCCCGCGAAGGTCGGCCGGAAGATCCGCAATGAGCGAAGACTGGACCCAGTCAATAGGTTCGGGGGCTTTTTCTCCTGACTCTTCCGTACGTTCCCGGATGAGTGCTAACAGGTAAGCTGGCAGGCTGGAATCAAAATGTTCTAATTCCTGAACCTGTATTTTATCTGGAAGTGTATTGGGATCTTCACCGGAAACCGAGACCCGGTGGTCCTCACTGTTCCAGATGCCTGACAACATCAAAACCGTTTGCCCACCCTCCCGTGACCACTGCACGCTGGCATCCGACGTGGCGGATTCGGTAGAAACTGGATTTAGCGTGGTCATGCAGAAAGCTTAAAGAAGTCTAAAAAAATTTCCAGTCCCAATTGCATTTAAACTACAGAATGGAGTCTTCGAAATAGCCTGTCTAATTTTGCTCTGTCCCTAAGAGGAGGGTCGGGTCTGTTTACAGCTCTGTCCCTAATGGGAGGTTTGGGGAGTGTTTACAGCTCTGTCCCTAATGGGAGGTTTGGGGGGACGGACCTCTTTCAGATTGGTCCAGAGGAATCACAAGCGTTTTTATTGTTACTCTTCAAGGGGCGAGATGTCGCTTGCTTGGTTTTGTGTTTTTGAGAAGTTTAACAGAGCCTTGTGGGTGGTGGGGGAGGGAGACGGGGATGGAGCGGTGGGTGGTGGTGCCTTCGATGTGATCCAGGAGGGTATTTACAGAGAGTTGTCCGACGTAGTCGAAGTCCATGAACATAATATCGATGGGGGACAGGGGAGCAGGGGGCTGAGAGATGGAAGAAAAAGCGAGAATAGAGAAATGGCGTCCAGGCTTTAATTTATGTTGATGTGCCTGAGCACAGACGGCAACTGCCAGGTCCCAGGAGAAGCTCAGGAAAAAAGGTTTGGGGGACTTGGAAGGTAGTGGGAAGAGGTTTAGATTCTGGAAGCTGTTCTTTTTATAAGGAAAGCGCAGAACACGAAGCGGGATTTGAGATTGTCGGGCTGCCAGTTTTGCTCCCTGGAGACGAAGTTTGTTGCTGGGTGCCATGTTCGGGCAGACAAGAATCTGGATTTCGGGTGCCCCTGCTTGAATAAGGGTTTGAGTCGCTTCAAAACCAGCCGCAATATTATTGAAATCGACTTTTGGAATATCCGTATTCTGAACATCTCCGAAGGTGGTCACGACAGAAATTCCTTTTTTTAGAAGGGGAGTCACCAGTTGGGGGAGATCGGGCAGGTTTGAGGATCGTTGGATAATGAGTAGGCCGGAAAAAGATTTTGCTGTCAGCATTTTTTTGAGGTTCTCATGCTGTTGCGGGGTTCCGTCGTAAATGGAAAAGGTGATGCTCACATGACGTTCGGCCGCAGCCTGCATACACCCTTGACTGCAACGAAGACTTGGGTTGGGAAATTGTTGTGGGAAATGCACTTTCTTGCCGGGTGGGTTTGCACAATAAATGATCGCAATCTGTTTTGGTGGGGGCTGGATTTTCTGCAGAATCCGAGAGCGAGTGGTCATCCAGCTGCGCGGTGCCGGGATAGAGGATGCCGTCTGGTTGCGTAATAAAAGCATGGCTTTGCTGGCGGCACCAGGAGTGACAAGAAACCCTGATCGCGCTTTTGGGGACAAAAACCCTTCTGCCTTTAATCGATCCATTGCCTGCATCGCGGTCGGTTTTGAAATACCAAACTTTTTTGTAACCTGACGCAAGGAAAGAAACCGTTTCCCCGGCAGGTAATAGCCACTGGAAAGTTCCAGCAGCAGGGCGTTGAAGATACGGTCATGAAGAAATGGTTTCATGCTTGAATCACAATAACAGTAAATGAAAAAATTAAAAATGTCTTTGTATGAAACTGTTTTTTTAGAGTGCGGTGACATGTCGTAGCGTGGACGACTATCGCTCAGATCACGTTACCGACGAGGACGTCGGTGGTCCTATAGTGGTTTTTGATATTAAAAAACACTGCCCAGTTTTGTGAGGTTTTGGATGTTATAAGATTGCGACGGGTGGGAGGAAAAGAGATGATGGGGGCATGAAATTTACGATAAGAATGTTATCGGGAGGACTGTTATTGGGTGCGTGGATGATGGGTGGACAAATGGTGGGGTATGCGGAAGAAATTTTGTATCAGGAAGATTTTGAGCAAGTGGAAATCGGGCAGGTTCCGGATGGGTTGGAAGTAGTGGGAGTACAGGATTCTGCTGAGCTGAACCAGCCTGAACAGTTTGGTGGGATGGTGGAGGTTAATCCGGACATGCAGGGAGATGTAAATCCTTCGAGTCATGTTTTCTTTTTGAAGGATGCGAGCCGTGGGGAAGAGCATGCCGGGATCAAAATAACCGATCTAAACTTCTCCCAGGGGACAGTCGCATTTAAGTTTTATACCAGTACTGCTGCACGAAATGGGGCGTTGCTTGTTCGACTCGTGAATGCGGAAGGACAGGTACTGGCATCATTTGCTTTATATACAACAGGGCATGAACTGGGGCATATTCATTTGAACGCATTGGGGAATTATGCAGATCGGGTATTGCCTGGTACAAAAGATTTGTACATGGATAAAACCTGGCATCAAGTGGAGTTAGGGTATGACGGTGTGGGGATGAAATGGTCGCTTCGATGGGATGCGCATGAATTCAAGGACTTGAATTCGGATGCCCGAATTATTCAAACAGATGTCTATGCCGTAGAAATTTTCACAGGATTTGAGAAAGCTTCGCAAACAACCGCTTACATCGATGATATAGAAATCAAAAAAACAGGAGATTCCACCCATGAATAAAAAACTTATCTCAAATATTGTCCTAGGTGCCGCATTAAGCATGGCAGGAACCATTGGACTTCATGCGCAAAGTTCGATTTTGTTTACAAATGGAGCAGAAGGCGCCGTATGGTCAGATGAAAACAACTGGCAAGGCGGAACCAAGCCGGGGAGTAGTCAGAGTGCAGCTATTAATGGAAATTCCGGACAAAACTCGCAAGTGGATGAAGATTTTTCCATTGCAGGAATTATTTTTTCGGGTTCTACAGGCCGTACGGTTGTAGTAAATTCCGGGATCAAATTAAAACTGTTTGGAAGCACGCTTTTAAATAATGCGGGGAACCAATCGTTTTCGATTTCGGGAACGGGACAAGTCGAGTTGAACGCGAGCGGGATTGTGAATGTTACGAATGCGAGTCGCGGGTTGAGTGTCAGCGCGCAGATTGTAGAAACAGGTGGGAGTCGATCCATCACCAAACAAGGAGCTGGAACATTTAATTTAAATAATCTGAATACGCATACTTTTTCCGGTGGTGTGATTATTGAAGAAGGGGGCGTATCGGTTAATACCAGTTCTTCCGGAAGTGCCAATGCACCTACCGCCGGACCATTGGGGACCGGAACGATTACCCTTGCGGGTGGTGCGTTATATTATCGGGGCAGTTCCGATGGTACCCTGCACAACGCTTTAAAAATTACGGCAGATTCCACCATTGGAGATTCTGCGGACGGACGACGGAATATTACATTTCTTGGAGATGTGGATTTGAGTGGTGGTGTACGAACATTGACGATTGATCAACATAATCCGAATATCCTGAATCGACGTGTGTATTTCAGTGGAGTAGTCAGCAATGGAGGATTGATCAAGCGTGGAATCGGAAGCCTGGAATTGCGCGGAAATAATACCTACTCAGGGGATACGGTCATTGAGAATGGTCAACTTACCCTTGCGACAACCGGCGCAATTTCCTCCAGTGGAACCATTGCAATTCAGAGCAGTGGTGATTTTAATGTCGTAAACTTTTATGAACTGGCGGAAAACCAGGTTGTGACCGGGGATGGGAAAATTACCGGGAACCTGCGGATTGGTCAAGGGGTGCTTCGTCCGGGAGATGGAGTTGGAAAATTGACAATATCGGCGGACACCTATTTCCATACTGCAGGGACAATCGAATTTGAGTTAGGCGTGGTGTCAGATCAACTGGTGTTTACCGGCGATGCATTTTCCTTGCAAGGGAACAGTACCGGATTAATGAAAATCCGGCTGTTTGATCTGGGTGTGGAAAATAGCGGGACATTTGTGTTGATGGATACCAGTGGGCTTACAAATGCGACATTCAGTAATTGGGGGCTGCAGGCATTTACTTTGGAATCCCTGCCGACTGGCTGGGATGGCGAGTTGGCAATGGATGGAAACAATCTCGTCTTTCATTTAAATACGATTCCTGAACCTGGAGCCACATTGTTGCTGGGCATTGGGCTGGCTGGCTTCGGGTGTTGTCGTCGAAAACAACGAAACAGGTAATTTGTTTTTCCTGGAAATAAATTTATGACAAAAATTGGCATATGCATGCCGCGTGACCGGTACGAGCAAGTGTTTCGGGCGGAGTCTAGGCGATGGATCAGGGAGCAGTTTCAGGTTGTTTATACAGCCGAAGCGGGTGGGATGAATTGGGGGGAGTTAAGTTCAGTATGTGAAGATGTGGAAGTTTTGCTGACGGGATGGGGGACACGCAGGATGGAAGACGAGCTGGTTGGAGATTTTAAAAAACTGCGACTGGTTGCGAATGCATCGGGTGGGGTACGCTCTCATTTACCGATGGCGCTATGGGAGTCCGGGGTGGAAGTTTTAACGGCGAGTTATGCTTTGGGGTGGGGGGTGGCGGAGTATGCGTTGGGGATGATGTTGATGGCGAGTAAGCGTGTCTTCTGGCTGGATCGAGAGATCCGGGCTGGTGGCTGGCGTGAGTCTGTGGATGCATTTGGACGCTGGTTTGAATTATACCGGACGCCGATCGGGATTATGGGAGCCGGGCAAAGTGGCGGGATTCTGGCGGAGTTATTAAAGCCGTTTGGCGCCAAGGTGAAAATTTACGACCCGTATGTGGACGACCAGCGGATTGCGCGACTGGGGGCAGTGCGAGTTGGATCATTGGAGGAATTAGTCGAGACTTGTAGCGTTGTTTCCATCCATGCGGCATTGACAGAAGAAACGGCCGGGATTTTTGATTTGGAAATGTTGAGTAAAATTCAGGATGGAGCGGTTTTTATAAATGTTTCGCGTGGGGGATTGATAGAGGAAACGGCATTGATTGAGGAGCTGAGCAAAGAACGTTTTATTGCGTGTCTGGATGTTTTTATGGAAGAGCCATTTCCGGTGGAGCATCCCTTTCGGAGTATGCGGAATGTCGTATTGACTCCCCATGTCGCTGGAGCGGTTGCGGAAAACCGATATCGGATGGGGGATTTGATAGTGGAAGAATTGCAGCGTTATTTAAATGGGGAAGCGCGTAAGCACCGGGTGGAAATGATGCGAGTAAGTGCGATTGCGTGAAGACGATAAAACAAGGAGAGCCATGCGTGTTATTGATTTAATAGGAGTATTCGTATTGATGGTCGGGATGGGGACCCGGGGGTATGGATTCAGTTATCCAACGCCGGAAGAACTGGAAGCGTTACCGGGGAAAGAAGTGATTCCGTATGGCAGTCTGGATGATGGAAAAGGGTTTCCGCGGTTGTTGCCGGAAGGAGCACTGGAAAGTGCGAAAAAAAATGCAACAGAAACGGAATGGGGAAGAAAATATCTGGAAGAGGTGTTGCAGAAAATTGAATCTTTTTCGGGAAAATCGAATGAAGAACTGGCTGCGCTGGTGCCACCGCCGGGGAGTTTGGTTGTGATGGGGCTGGGAATGAATCTTGACCCTGTGGATGGGACAAAAATGGGTTGGTGTGGATGGAGTGATCCGTTTCGGGTCGTGGCGGAAAATGGAGTAAAATATCCAAATGAGACCTGGAAAGATGAAGGAAAGGGGAGTGTGCGTGAGGGAACAAAAGAGCGATTTTACTTTGTCGCTTTAGCAAATGGATTTATACTGAGAGAACTCGAAACAGTCATTTTGCCGGCACTGGCAGAGGCTTATGCTTTATCGGGTGAGAAACGTTATGCGGAGCAGGCAGCGGTCTTGCTGGATCATCTGGCGGCGTTATATCCCAATAGTTTTCGAGGACCGCTGGATTATCCGATGGATGCACCGTTGCGACGATATGGAGGACGCTTGAATCGTCCGACCGCTCAGGTTGCGCGCGGCCTACAGGTTTATATCCCGGTGATGGACCTTATTGCGGCCAGTGGAGTTTTAGGGCAGCCATCCAAGTTCAGAGTGGGTAAAGAGGACGGATCGATAGGCGATCATTTACTGGAAAACCTGATCTATGATGGCGGATTGTATTGTTTATTGTTTGGCCGGCAGGCAAATGATTTAGGAAACGGGACAGCGGATTTCAATATCGGGAGTGCTTTAGCCGGGGTGATGTTGAAAGAACCGACATTTATGGAAATTTTACTTCAAGGGCCTAACAATATTTATAGGATGTTGGAAAATAATATTGTACGCGGAGAATTTTATTTTGAAACATCACCAGGGTATGAAGAATTTTGTCGTCAACTTTATCGTGTTTCGGCAGATGCAGTGGAAGCTATACGGCGTCAGCATGGAGAGCGTATTCGATCGGTGTATGGAGAACCGGGTTTCGTTGCTTTTCAATTTGCGTCCTACTCCAAGCGGCAAGTAGGGGGGCATATTCCCTTGTTAGGAAATACGCGTGTGGATGTGGAGACTGTCGAACCGGGGCAGGCGTTTCCTGCAGAAGCGGGGGTGACACAAAATAAGTACCGGGTGAGTCAACTGGAAGGTGCGTGGCGGTTATATGTGCATGCGCCAGACGCGCGCGTGCGAGAAGAGGCCAAATTGCTGTTGCAGCATTTGTATAGGGGGAAAGAAGTCGTGCCACCTATGGATTTTTGGAGCGTAGCGAATATCTCGCAGGAACAATTAGAGGAACTTAAAAAAGCACCTGCAAGAGAGCTGGAAGTTTTGCAGGAAAAATCTGCATTTTACGGAGGAAAGGGGATTGCGCTTGTGCGAGGAGGAGAGGGAGCGCATGCGCATGGGTTTCAATTTTTATTTGGGCCTGCACAGATCAAGAGTCAGAATGAGGCGTTAACATGGACCTTTTTTAATGAAGGCGCAGAATGGAGTTTTGATTCCGGACGTTTTAACGCGCATTTTCGATTTGGCTGGAGTGCGGCGAGTGTGGCGCATCAATCGCTCGTGGTAAATCGGGAAAATACAGATATGGGTTTTGGGGGTGGTGTATTGGAATCGTGGATGGTTCAGCCGAATGTACAATGGGTTCGAGCGTCTGCAGAAGGCGTTTATCCTGAAACCAAACTGGAGCACTACGCGCGGTTTTTGGGACAGGTGCAAGATAGTCCCGGTGGAAAACTTTTGTACTGGGTGGATATGGGATATGTCTCGGGTGGAGAACGAAGAGAGGATGCGTTTCATAGTCAGATGCAGGAAATAACTCCCCCTGCGGGTGTGGAATTCCGGCCTTCCGGAGAGAAATCGCTGTATGGGAAAGAAAATTTTGGCGAAATGGTTTTGGGGGATTATACATTAAATGGGTATGACCAGGGGTTTTACTGGCGGCCGCCGGGTGCCGGATTTGGGTTTCTCGGAAATCCGGCGATCGTTGACGCATCCGGCGAGGGGACATTTGTTTTTTCCAATCCGGCATTTTTTAAACATGACAAAACAGAATTGCTGGCGACATTTCCGGTATTGCCCGGTGTGAAGCGTCAATGGATCCGTGCAGACGGGCCGATGGCGCCTGCTTTTCCACGAGTCCCGCATTTGCTGCAATCGGATACCGGTCCCGGGGCAAGCCATTTTCATAAAATCCTGCGCTTTCGGGAAAAAGAAGAGACAGACCCGATCAAATACGTGAAAAGTTTCCATGTCGTGCAGGAAAATGGATCGGAAGCCGTGGCTTCGTCAGCAGTACTTGTTCAGAGGGAAGATGGAATGAGAGATGTCTGGATGGTGCAATTCAAAGAGCTTGTCATGGGGAAAATAGCAATCGAAGGGATGCCGGTCATTCAATCGGATGCGAGGAATCTTTTAGTGCGATTTAATGCGGAAAACCAGCCGGTTCTTCTTCTTGCTGATGGGGCAAGCCGGGTAGAAATTGAAGGGTATCAGCCGTTATCAGGAGATGTGGAACAGGTTGGGAATATTGAATCTGTACATTTTTCGGAAGGGACGACCACACTGGATATTCGTTGGAAGCAAAAACGAGAGAACGTAGCCAGTCGGTATTCAGAATTACTGGTCGTGGGTGGAAAAACGATTCCTGGTTCCTGGCAGGTGATGACTGAGGGGGCCGAAGAAGGAAAACTGGTTTTACAGGAAACGCATCCATGGGTTGCAGAAACAGAAGTGTCCGCAACTGAGGAAGGGTGGTGGCAGATGCATTCCCTGCCGAGTCGTTTCCAAAGTGGATCGGCCATAGCGAATATTCGTCTTGCTCAGGGAATGCCTGTTTATTATCAGAACAAAATGATAGGGAGGATTCAGGAATTATCCGAAGATGCCGAACGTATCAAAATTACCCCTGCTGTGAAATTTCCGGAAAAAGCTACCATTCGAATTTCCGAATTGGCACCAGGCGATCCAGTCCGGATTTCCAGTCAGATTCACGCAAGAGCAGAGGATTTGAAAAAGGGCGAGTAATCACGGCCTTGAAATCAAAGCATTTTTGAATTAAAATGTTGTGCATTCGCTTTTTGACGTCAATACGCTCGCATGCACTAATCGGGATTGGGACATTTCTGGTTTGTTATTTAAGTTCGGTGTTGGCTGAACCCATCGTTAAAAACTTTCAGTTAAACCCGGAAATGTATCCGGATGGTAGTGTTTGTGAAGAGTGTCCATTAGGGCATGGCATGGCTAACTGGGTCTGGGACTTCACACATCCAGATTCCATGAATTGGTACGTGGAGCATGATGGGACGATGGCAGGAGAAAATAAAGAAGCCCGATTGCTTGATCTGGAAAGAAATATTCTGGCCACTACCACTTATAAAATTTCTCCAAGACATTCATTTTTCAAGAATTTTGGCCATCCATTACCTGAGGTTGAAAAAGGAAGTCTCACCGCTGATACCGGATGGATTTATCGTGAGGTTGGTTCGTTTTGGAATCGTAAATACTATCGTCAGAGAGTGTGGTGGAAGGGGGGTTTGGAATGGGCACTTAGAGGGCAATATCACTATATTATCCCGGCGGTCATAGACCCACTGTCATGGACAGGTTTTCCTGATGCAGAAATTGGCTATTTTAAATTAAATTCCGGGCGAGGTCCTTTTGTTGACACCCCTGTTCGTGCAAAAGCCGAAGTGGATGGTCCCCAGTATTGGAGTCCATTAAATGTTCCTTCCAAAAAATTAACGGTTTCCGGAAACACTAGTGACGCTCGTCGTATTGAGGTATTTCAGAAAATATACCGTATAACGCGAACGATTGAATTACAAACTTACCACAGAGGGGCCTGGCATACAACAGACTCTGAATCACTCCAAGGGCAGGTGTTTAATGTCGGGGTGGATGAGTTCCATGTGCTTACCTGGAAAATGTGTCCCTAGACTTAGGAATCAGAAATTGTAAGAAAGGAAACCTAATGTTAAACATGACGATAACAGAGATTCTTCAAGAACTGAACCAGCTTGATGAGCATCCTCGGTTGGAAGTTAAATCCTGTATTGGCGGCGTATTGGTTCAACTGATCAACGATGCACAGAAGATGATATGGTCGTTTTTTATGGAAACAGGCAGGGAGAAAGTTATGATCTGTCTTTACCCCAACTCGTAGATCGAACTGTAGCTACAATTATGGACGATTTACCCAAAGGGTTTGATCTTAAAGAAGGAAAATTTCAGTCTGAAACTCCTACACTTCCAGTACGGGTCATTCGAGAGGCTGTTGTTAATGCTTTGATGCATCGCTCTTATCGAGAGCATCAACCAACCCAAATTATTCAATATAGTAATCGAATCGAAATTAAAAATGTTGGATTTTCTCTTAAAAACGAAGACTCATTGGGAGAAGCTGGCTCGCAACTACGTAACCCGTATATTACAGCCATTTTTCATGAGACGAATACGGCTGAAACTAAAGGCAGTGGTATTCGTACGATGCGGAAATTGATGAAGGCGCATGGTTTTAGTTTGCCAACTTTTGAATCTAATCGAACTGAGAATTATTTTGTTGCCCGCCTTTTGTTGCATCATTTTCTTTCGGAAAAAGATATGCTGTGGTTGAACAAAATCTCCTGTCCACTTACAGACAGTCAGAAAGTGGCTCTGATTTTTGTCCGAGAGCAAGGTGCAATTGATAACCAAACCTTGAGGCAACTGACTGATTGTGATGTGCTAAACGCGAGTAACGATTTACGCAGGTTGCGGGATGCCAAGTTACTTATTCAAAAGGGGAAAGGTGCTTTTACTTACTACGCAGAAGGCCCAGACTTTCCTGTACGAAGTTTTGAGTTTAATACGAATGAGCATGATACCTTAGCCGCGGAGCATGATACCTTAATGGATGATTTGCCTAGAAATCTTCGAAAAAGCATCATATCTCTTGGTCCGAGACCAGGAGAGAAAATCCGTTCGATTATTTTAGAGCTGTGTAAATGGAAGGATCTTAGTGCCAGTCAGTTAGCGTATGTTTTGGGAGGACGAAATGCAGTTGCGCTAAAACGAGAGCATTTATCTCCGATGATTCAGTCTAAACAACTTGCATATATATACCCGGATATGGAAAAGCACCCTCAACAAGCTTACCGTACTGTTCTGTGAGATTTTTCTCTGGCAGGAAAGCAGTTGTGACACTTTGGCATATATGGTATGCAGGGAGTGGGTTTATAGATATAGCACATGTCACAACACGATCAGAAGGAAACATCTACGCATTCGGAGTTGAGTGCCGGGGGGGATTCTGTATTAGAGAGAAAGAGGTGTAGGTTTTTGGGATGGACCACGTGGACATTGGAGCGTTGGATCTTGATGGGGTATGTTGCGGTCGGAGTGGTGTTTATTTATTTGATGGGGCTGGTGTATGTGCTGGTGCAGGAATTGGTGGAAGATGGGGAGAGGGAATTGGAGACACGTCGGTTTTTGCACATGACATGGGGGCTGTATTCTGATGCGCTGCAGGTGCAGCATTATCATATCAGGAATGGAGTGGATATGATGGGGGATGGACTGGAGGAAGAATCCGAACTGGAACGACGGCTATATCATATTCATGAGGATATGCAGGATTTTATGGCATTTTCCAGACAGCGAATGTTTCAGGATATCGACGCTACTCCTGTACAAGAGGCATTCAATAAATGGATGAATGCGGTGAAACATGAAATCCTGGAACGGAAGGAGGTCGAAGGGATGCATGGATTGATGGAGGGGAAACAGATTGAAAGCGTACCCTTGTTGCAGGCGTTTCTGGATGTGACTCAGGATCGGTTACAGGAAGAAAAGACTTTATTGGCGAAACTGATAAAGGAGCATCAGGACAGGCTAAACGAACAGCAGAACTGGATCTTTTTGAGTGGAATGATTCAGATATTGCTGTTGTTTGGGTTGTACCAATTAATGCGGCGAGATTTGCAATGCCGGAGGCTGGCGGAAAAAAATTTGCGACTTACGACAGCCATTCAGAAAATGATTCTGGAGGCGGTTGGATATGCGATTACGGCGACGGATGAAAAGGGCATTATCCGAATATTTAACCCTGAGGCGGAAAAACTGCTGGGGTATAAAGCGGAAGAACTGGAAGGATTTCATATGCCAGATATTTTTCATGACCCACAGGAATTACGGGAAGAGGCGGAGAAAATAAAGGCGCAGCAGGGAGTAGAACATTTACAGAAGATTAAAAACTTAAAAGGAATCGATATTTGCTTGTTTGCCTGCAGGCAGGGGGAGCGAAATGAGCGTGTCTGGACCTATATCCGTAAGGACGGATCACGTGTTCCGGTGAGTCTGATGATCACCGCCATTTTTGGGGATGACGGAGAATGCGTGGGATTTGTCGGGATTGCCAAAGATATTTCCGCTCAGCGGGAATTGGAAAATGAACTGAGAAATGCACGGGATTCTGCCATTTCGTCCGCTCTGCTGAAATCAGAGTTTCTGGCGACCCTGAGTCATGAAATCCGTACCCCGATGAATGGAATTGTTGGAATGACGGAATTGTTGTTGGGAACAGATCTGGATGAAAAGCAGAAAGAGTTTACAGAAGTCATCAGTCAGAGTGCAGAAAGTTTATTAGTGATCATTAATGACATTCTGGATTTTTCGAAGTTGGAAGCCGGAATGTTGCAATTTGAGGAAATTGCCTTTGATTTGCATCAGGTATTGGAGGGGGTATTGGATTTGATGACGTACCGGGCCTTGATGAAGGGGATCGAGTTAGCTTTATTTGTGGGCGAGGGAGTACCGATGAAAGTTTTGGGCGATCCAGTGCGGTTACGTCAGATATTGGTAAATCTGTTGTCGAATGCCATTAAGTTTACGGAAAAAGGGGAAGTGGTTTTATCGGTACATTGTACGCGAAAAAAGGAGCAGGAAGCACATTTACGTTTCCGGGTGAGGGACACCGGCATCGGGATGAGTCAGGAAACCATGGGTAAAATATTTCTGCCATTTGTACAGGCGGATGGTTCGACTACCAGGAAGTTTGGGGGAACCGGGTTAGGGCTGGCAATTACCCAACGGCTTTTGGAAGGGCAGGGTGCAGGGCTGGTGGTGGAAAGTCAACTGGGGGTGGGGTCGCAATTCTCATTTCAATTGAAATTCCTTTCAGGGGAAACCAATGGAAATGAAAAAATGAAAAAAGTTTTTTCTGACACCAGAAAAAAACGGGTGCTGGTGTACAAGCGACATGAAACAAATCGAATGATTCTGGGGAGTTATCTTTCGTCGTATGGGTTTTACGTCACGGAGACAGGAGACCTGGAGGAAGCTTTAGAGTATTTAAAAGAAACGGAAGAAGGAAAAGAGTACGTATTGTTTTTTTTGGATGTCCTGGAGAGTCTGGAAGCGACCGCAAGGTTTTTGAAAACGTTGAAGGAAATGAAGTTAAAATCTTTTCCTAAAACTGTTTTATTATCGCCGATGGTCTTGAATGTGGATTGGAGTATTATCCAGCAAATGGGCTTTGATGATATTTTGTCGAAACCGGTAAAAAAATCAAAACTTCGGACGTGTTTATATCAATTGATAGAGGGGGTAGAAGAGGTGGGAGATGATGACAAGGAGGCAGGAAAGAGTGTTTTTCAGCCACTGGAAATGAATATTCTGATGGCAGAAGATAATGCGGTGAATGCAAAAGTGTTGAAATACCAGCTTGAGCAGATGGGGTGTGGGGTGCATTGGGTGAAAAATGGTCAGGAAGCGTTCGAGGAAGTTTTCCGAAATCATTATGATATGGTCCTGATGGATTGCCATATGCCGTTGCTGGACGGGTATGAGGCGACTCGAAAAATCAGAAAAAAAGAAGAACGCATGGGGACGCGGATACTGATAACCGCATTGACCGCCAATGCATCAGAAAAAGATGAGGAAGAATGTTTACTGGCAGGAATGGATTATTATTTTAGTAAACCGGTGAAAAAAGAAGATTTATATCATTTGCTGAGCATGTATCATAAAAGAGTGGAAAAACCGAAGGAACAACCAAAGGGAGGCTCTAAAGATCTGGATCGTGTGTTGAGTATGTATAAAGGGGCGGATACTCAACTGGCAGAAGAGTTGGTGCATTTATTTGAAGTGGAATCCCCACGGTTGCTTGAAGCCGTAAAACAGGGGGTCAAGAACAGAGAGCCTTTGGTCGTGACAACTGCTATTCACAATTTCCGGAGTGGATGTGCGATTATTGGTGCAGATCATCTGGGTGCGCTTTGTCTCGGATTGAAAGAATGGACGATCCATATGGAGAGCAATGTGGAAAGCCCGGAAGCGATGGAAATTCTGGAGAAAATTTGTGAGGAATTCGAGCGTTTACGCAGTGGACTACGCGAAATGTTGGGCGAGGTGGCGGAAAATTAATAAACGCTTTAAAAAGATGCTGTTTTTTGCGGTGGTTCCAGGGTGGGGATACCTTCCCAGTCCCCCAGGTTGGGGTCTGTGAGTGATTGAGCATGAAGAGCGGCTTCCAGGCAATCCAGGGGAGATTTTTGAAGAAGCAACGATTGGAGGAATGCGGCATTGAAGGCAGCACTTTTTGCTGGAGAGGGAGCAGCGCTCGTCGTTTCGATATTAATTTTTCCGGCGGTCCAGGATTGAGTGGGGGTGGATAGAATCGCACCTTCAGGAAATTTCAGGATGACTTGTTGAGGAGGAGAGAAGTTTTTTGAATGAAGCCAGGAATGAAGAACTGCTTGTGGGTCAGGCAATTGGGTGAATTCTTGTGCGTCTGACCAGGAACAAAACAAGGTGTGAAAATACTGGAAAGAGGAGGTAAGGAATTTTAAAAGACTGGACGCCGGTTCCTGGGAATGCAATGGCGTGAGATGGTTCAACTCAAACCAGACAGGGACGGAACGAAGCGCACTGGACTTCCAGATTTCAATGGCTGTATTTCGCCAGAGTGGGGAAATATGCAGAAGAGAACTGGTGAGATAAAGCAACGTGGCGGGTAAGTCTTTCAGGGTGTCTTTGATGTATTGTGGATGGAGAGAAAAGGCTGTAGATTCTGGCTGATAAAAGGGTTTGGGTGGGTGCTGGTTCTGAAGGCTTTTCAGAAGAATCGGGGTCCGGGTATTTTCACAAATCAGGGCTTGTGTGACATCTACCCCCGCTTCTCGCATTTTTCGGATGATCCGATCCCCAAAAGGGTCGTTGCTGACCGCACTGAGCCAGATGGCTGGCATGTTTTGCCTGGCCAGTGCAATGGCAAAATTTGATTCTGCTCCCGAGAAAGATAGCCAGCCACGGGTGTCGATCGATGCGCTCTGCTGCGTGTCATGTTCCGGAGACCAGATAACTCCCATGGATTCACCAATGGTAATGATGGGCGATAGTTGATCAGATTCGAACATATGTTTAGCTAAATTAGCACGAGACCCGATTTCAATCCAGAATATTCAAGAGTGCGATGAAATGTCCCTGAGAGCGTGAAATCTGAACGATGTGTTGACTGGAGATTTTTAGCTCTGTCCCTAATGGCATGCTCGGAAGCTGCTTATGGCTCTGTCCCTAATAGTCGCTCGGGGGGTGTTTACAGCTCTGTCCCTAATGGGACGTTCGGGGGTGTTTACAGCTCTGTCCCTAATGGGACGTTCGGGGGTGTTTACAGCTCTGTCCCTAATGGACGCTCGGGGGTGTTTATAGATCTGTCCCTAATGGGACGTTCGGGGGTGTTTACAGCTCTGCCCCTAATGGGAGGTGCGGGGAGTGTTTACAGCTCTGTCCCTAATGGAACGCTCGGGAGGTTGTTTATAGCTCTGTCCCTAATGGGGCGTTCGAGGGTTGTTTACAGCTCTGTCCCTAATGGAACGCTCGGGAGCTCTGTCCCTAATGAGACGTTCGGGGGTTGTTTATAGCTCTGTCCCTAATGAGACGATGTATTTGGGCATGGATACGCCGATGAGGCTTCGGCTTGTTGGACTATCACCTTTTTTTATGGAGTTTTTACTTTTGATATTGACTTGCGTCAAAGCATTGATTTCACGGTATGTTATCATGGAACGAACTAAAGTAGTCTATGAACACGAATTTGAACGCGCGATTTACCAGGCTGTCCCGAATCCTTCATTGGGGAATCGCTGCTTGTATGCTGATATTATTTTTTACCGGATTTCTGCGAATGAAATGGATGAGCAAAGGATCGGTGATAGAAGCCATAAAACAACAATCACTGGAAATGCCGCGAGAACAAATGCTTGAGGTCTGGAAAACCCTTCGTGAACCTATGTGGCAGTGGCATGTTTATGCTGCGTACGCGATCGTCGTTTTTTTTAGTATGCGAGTGATTTATATGCTGACAAAGGGTCTGCGTTTTCCAAATCCCTTTTTAAAAAAGAACTCCATGAAGGAACGATTGCAGGGAAGTATTTACCTGCTGTTTTATGGGTTTATGTTTGAATCGATGGTGACCGGTTTTTATTTGAAATGGATTGCAGGAAACTGGAAGCTAATGTTTGAATCCATTCATAAGTGGGGACTGTATATTTTTCCTGTTTTCATTTTGATTCATGCTCTGGGGATCTGGATGGCGGAACGATCAGAAAAAAGAGGGATAGTTTCTAAAATGATTGGAGGCGACCTTTAAATAAGGATTTACCCGTGAGGAGAGAGAGAAATATACTTTTCGTACCTGCAGGAGAGTGGTAGAATAGAACTATGAATATTGAATCAGACGGTGCGGTAAAAGTGGCGGTGGTGGGAGGGTATGGGCATCATTCGGTATTGCGGTTACGGGAGAGTGGAAAAATCAAGGTGGTTGCGGGGATTAAAGAGGAGGACGAGGATAATTTATACGACCGGATTGGAGATCAGCTTCCGGTATTTCAATCGGTCACCGAAATGGTCGCGGAATGTGGCAAGCCGGATCTGATTACGGTGGGAGCACGGTATGCAAAAAGTGCAGAGTTTTCGATGGAGGCACTTCGTCTGGGCGTCCCGGTGATCAGTGAAAAACCGATTGCTGCCACCTGGTCGCAACTGGAAACACTGAAAGATTTTGCTGCCAGGAATGCTACCCCTCTGGTTCCGGAGTTTACGATGCGATGGAATCCGGCGTTGATACGGATGCAGGAGGAGATCAGAGCAGGCAGGATAGGGGAAGTCGTTTTTGTCAGTGCACGCAAATCCTATCCTTTTGGAAAACGACCCGGGTTTTATAAATCGCGGGAACTATATGGTGGAACCATCCCCTGGGTAGCCATTCATGCGATTGATTTTGTGCGTTTTACCACAGGATTGGAATTAGAATGTCTTTCTGCGCGTCATGGCAACCTTTCGCAACCGGAATATCTTGAATGTGAAGACCATGCAGTGATGCTCTGCACCCTTTCCAATGGCGGAACAGCGATGATTCAGGCGGATTTTTTACGTCCGATGGGGCAGCCGCAACGGAGTGATGATCGGCTTCGGGTCGCTGGTACGAAAGGTATTCTCGAATGGGAAGAAGGAGTGCTGAAACTGCTGACAGCAAATCATGAACCGGCGGTTCTGGAAGTGCAAAAAGCAGAGCCGGATACGGTTGCTCTCGGATTGTTGCGTGCGGCACTGGAAAACGACTCTTCCTCGCTGTCTCAGGAGGACGCATGGGCGTCGACCGCAGTGGCACTGCAGGCCCGCGATTTAGCGGATGCGATTGTGCTTTGAGGGCTGTTTAGAATCGGCTAAGGGTAATAAAAAAAACAGCAAGGAAAGATGAAATTTATTTATTTAAGTGATTCCCATTTAGGGGCAGATGGAACGGGGTTTCATCAGCAACCGATGTATGCAACGCATTTGACGGAAATTGTCACAGGGCTAAAAACGTGGCTGGAAGAAAATCCGGATGTGGAATTTATTCTGCATGGTGGAGATTTATGTGAATGGGGGACCGAGGAATTGATCCGTCAGGCAGAGGAAATGTTTCAATTCTCGGTGCCGATGTATTTATGTCTCGGAAATCATGACTTAACCGAGGTGGAAAGTTTATCTTATTGGTTGAAACATGCGGGAAGAATGTTTCCGGAAGGTAAGCCTGAATTTACGATTCGAAAAAATGGAGGTGTGTTGCATGTGGCGCCGAATCACTGGGAAGAGCGCAAATATTTTTGGGATGGGACCGAGCGTCAGCTCCCCTGGATTGCGGATGAGCAATGGTCAGAATTTGAGTCCGCGAAAGAGGGAGAAGTGGAGGTTTTTGTGACGCACAGCCCGGTGCTGGGAGTACCGCCTTCCCAGACAGGAATGGACGAAATGTACCACGAACCGATCCCGGCTTTTCGGGAGCAGATCGCCAACTGGGGGAAAATACGACAACAATTGAAATATGTTTTAGGCGGGCATAACCATTTGAATATGCGTGAAGAGTTAGATGGAATTACCTACATCACCGCTCCCGCATTTTCAGAAGCCCCTTTTGAGTTCAAAATTTTTCAAATCGATGACGGAAAACTGCAGATGGAAACAGTTTCTTTACGTGATTATATGGATTTCCCCTGGCAGTATGACGCGACGAAAAGCTACGTGCAGGGAGAAGGAAAAGTTCGGGAATTTTAGAGCAATTTAAGCAAACCTATAGCCATTCGACGGATCTATTTCAAAACGGGATAAGAGTTGGAGTTACGGTTGCTTTTCCAGAGCAGCGATAGATGCGCGAACGGCTTGCTGGTAATTGGAATCTTTGGAGAAATGGGGTTGCAGGGATTCCAGAATTTCAAGCGCCTGGGGATGTTGCGTATAGGTGAGCGCGTAAATGGCAGCAAGACGAAGCGTGGGAGAAAGATTCTCATTGTGGATCCAGTCCGGAAGCATTTTTAAAGCAACATCCGGGTAATATCGTGCAATCCCATATAACGCGTAGGTCCGTAGATGGGACGCTCCATCGACAAGTGCGTGGTGCCAGAAATCCCATATCTGCTCGGGTGTAGAAAGGTTCAGAAACTTAATAGCAAGAGGGTAACAATTTTTGTCTAACATTCCTTCCAGTGCTAATTGTTCATTGGATGCAACCTGGATGTCAGAGAGGTCAATTTCGCATTTGCGGAGAAAAAGGAGAGCTTCGAGGATGGTTTGAGTTGGGACTTTATAGGCATCGGGATCGACTGCAAGTGGGAGGTCATCTTCGGGAGTGGGGAACTGGGCGAAGGTTGCTAAATGCGGATTATCCAGGAGAAGAAGAACAGCCGTTTGCAGGACCGCGTGAGCAGGCGACGGGTGTGACGTCAGAAGTTGTTTGTAAACAGGAGCAAGTTTCTCAGGGCGAGTGGAGACAGGTGTGTAACGCGCTGGATCAAGAGAGTTATACGCATGAAGTGCGACAACCGGAGTAGAAAAATTTTCAATTTTATGAGGGGGGATGATCCAGGTTTCGGAACGGGTCGTCATGATCATACTATCATGAAAAGCGAAGAGAGAGCCTGCCGGAAGGGTGAAATCCTGCGCGGTTGCATTATTGTTTTCTGCATGGATCGTCAGTTGGATTCGGCCGGAAGCATGATACTGAATTCGCAGCGGAATGGGTTCTGCGAGAGGCGTGACGGACGATGCGTGCTCGGTTGAAGCAGAAGTAGATGCGCGCGACTGCACGGATTCTGGCGTGGATGCAGTGGGAGAAGAAGAGAAAAATGGGGTGAAAAAATAGAGGAAAACTGCTGCAAGCCCCACAAGAACAAGCCCCGGAAGAAGAAATTTTTTAAACATAAAAACTAAAAACGATGGGGACAGAAATATTCGCAGTAGCAGGGGTTTATTTTAATCGATAAGTATCGCCCCGATTGAGGAGCCAGGCATTTTTGAGGCTTTCATACAATTTTTCGAGGGAGTCCTGGCTGGGAAGTCGGAACTCGACTGTATGCGCATGGGTGGTTGCAGGGTAATTTTTTACGACCTGATGAAGCGTGTGTTCAGCGGGGGTGCGTGCGACGGTTGACTCCAGTTTTGATTGAATCGCCTGGATCGTATTTGCTCCGGCACCTCCCGGAGTGGTGACAGAAATGGGTGCGAGAAAATAAAACCGGGCAGTAACAGGTCCATTCGAGGCAATCACGACTTCATGCACATTGGCCACATTATCCACCACGTACGTGTGAAGACTGACGGAAGAAATGCTGTTTAGCCGGACGATATATTCACCGCCCGTAAGCTCTGCAGTCCAGAGACTACCACCTTGTCCGCTTTCTCCCTGCTGTTGTGAAAATGCCGGAGAAGGAAGGTAAATGGCGGCCAGACTAATGATGACGATAATGCGCAGGATTAATTTCATTGCTAAAAATGGATTGGATTTTCCAATCCCAGGGTTTCCAGGATTGCTTTTGATAAGTTAAAATGAGACGGGCCTTGCGGGAGTTGACTTCTCCTTTGACCATTTCCGCAATCGCGGTACCATTTCCGCGAATGGTAATTTGCGAAGAAATTTCCATTTGGTCTTCTTTGGCGGAAATTTCCGGGAATTCGTCGGTTTGTAATTCCAGCGAAAAGAAATGACGAAAAACTTCACGGGCTTCTCGCAGCAGGCGCTCTTGTCCGATCTCCCATGGATCGTGGAAGTCAGGAGAAATCATTTTTTCCACTTTATCCCATTTGCGATGCTCTACAGCAGAAATAAATGCATCGAATTTTTTTTGCACCTGGGTTTCCGGCTGCCATTGCTGCAGTAGAAAAAGAATGAGCAAGGTGGTAGAGATGGCCGCAAGACCAGCAAACCATTGCCATTGTATCATGACGCGTCGGGTAGATGCAGAGGAACTCATTCAGAACAAACGTAGCATAAAATGTTTCAAAATAAATGCCTTCTTACGAAATTCCGGTTTGTGCCTGGCGGATCAACTCATTTTTTTCCTGTTTTCGGGTCAATGCCACTTTCAGGATTTCTCCCAGATTCGGGAGGTCATACGAATTTACCACCAGGTCCACGCTCAACACAAATGCCTGCATGTCGTCACCGGTAGAAAGGCTCGGGCCTGCTAAAACACAAAATTGTTCCCGTCGTGCGGACGAGTTCATCGCAATTAATTCCTGCAACACCTGATTGGAATCCAGAGTCCCGTCCAGAAAAACTTCCGGAACTAAAATCAAGGCGTATTGACGGAGCCGAAATGCATCCAGCACTTCTTGTTCGTTTGGGACATGGTCCGGGTGATACCCCATGGACATCAGGCAGTTCATGGCAATTTCAGCCTCTACCGGGTCGTCCAGACACACAATGCCGAGATTATAGTGAAACTGTACTGCGGAAGATGTAGTGCTCATAATTTATTTTTAATAACGGTCAACTTTAACATCCATATCCAGTTTAAGCCCGGACGCTTCCCGGGTATCAATAAGCCCACGTGCTTTTTTCGATGCATCAATTGCCCGACGCATCTGCCCTTTATGGGTGGAGTAAATCAATGCGGTTTCTTCAGTGATCAAATCTGCTTCATAGGCTTTCAGGATCGACTGGTCAAAGGTGATCCACCCCTGGCTGGAGCTGTCCGTTATAATTTCATTAAACGTCCTTCCTTCTGACTCTCCTTGCTGAATGGACTCACGGGTACGCAGGTTACTTCCCATAATTTCCAGCAAGAGTTGCCGGCCGCCCCCCACTCGTGGTGCCAGGCGCTGGCTGACCACATATCGCAGGGTGTCGGACAAACGTGTGCGCAGGTATTCTTCTTCCCCGCGATCAAACATCCCTAAAACACGATTGATGGATTGCCCGGCATCCACCGTGTGCAACGTGCTGAACACGAGGTGCCCGGTCTCGGCTGCGGTCAGTGCAATCTCAATCGTCGCCCGGTCTCGCATTTCCCCAATTAAAATGACTTTTGGTGCCTGGCGTAACGATGCGCGAACGCCATTCGGGTACGTATCAAAATCCAGCCCCAGTTCACGCTGGCTAAAAGTGGATTGCAGGTGTGGGTGAATAAACTCAATCGGATCTTCCAGCGTCACAATATGAAACGCTTTCGTGCGGTTTACCATTTGCAGCATCGCGGCGAGCGTGGTTGTTTTTCCGCTTCCGGTTGCTCCTGTCACTAAAACCAGACCATTTTTTTCCTGAACGATTTCTTCAAAAATAGTCGGAAGGCCCAAGGACTCAACGGTTGGGATATCCATCGCTAATTTACGCATCACAATCCCAAAATGGCCACGCTGCCGAAAAATGTTTACACGAAAACGCGTTTTGCGTCCAAACTGGTAACTGGTATCGCAAGAACCGGTGGCGAATAAATCCAACAAAAGCCGTCCATTTATTCCAATAAGGGTCAATGCAATCTGCTCGGTCTGGAACGAAGACAACTCTGCAATTGCCGGATCGCCGATCACCGGTTTCAAAACACCGTACGCTTCCACCTGCAACGGACGCCCAACGGTAAAAATCAAATCGGAAATACCGTCATTGCTGTCCAGCATCATTTCCAGTAACCGGTCTAAGTCAATTTCTCTCATACGCTCTTTACTTCTTTAAAATGAAAAATGGACAGGGCATCTCGTGAGTATAAATCAATCTTCAAAATCATCCGGTGGGGTTCTTAAAAACGGACGGAATTTTTTGCGATTGGATGCCTTTTCGTACGCTTCTTCAGCTGCAATTTTCCCTTCCTGAAGTAACACCATCAAGGCATCGTCCATCGGTTGATTCCCTTTCTTTTTCCCTACTTCAATCATCCCCGGGATCTGGTGCGTTTTCCCTTCACGAATCAGGTTCCCGACCGCAGTGTCCACAACCAGGATTTCCAATGCAGCACAACGTCCGGGCTTATCCACTCGCCGGCAAAGCGTCTGTGCGACAACGCCCCGAAGCGACTCCGAAAGGGTGGTCCGCACCTGGCTCTGCTGGTTTGTTGGAAAGACGTCGATAATACGGTCCACGGTTTTAGGTGCACTTGAAGTATGCAGGGTTCCAAAAACCAGGTGACCGGTGGCTGCTGCGGTGAGTGCCAGCTCAATCGTTTCCAGATCTCGCATTTCCCCCACCAGAATAATATCCGGATCCTCTCGCAGAGCGCCTCGCAGCGCAGCCGCAAAGGATTGGGTATGCACGCCCACTTCCCGATGGTTAATCAAACACTGCTGGCTCTGATGCACAAATTCAATGGGATCTTCCACGGTAATAATGTGATCATGCCGTTTTAAGTTCGCATAATCCATCATGGCGGCAAGCGTGGTGGATTTCCCCGAGCCAGTAGGCCCAGTCACCACGATCAAACCTTTTTTCAGTAAAGCAAACTTCTCCAAGATAGGGGGGAGATTCAAATCTCTTAACGTCAATATCTTACTCGGAATCAGTCGAAACACAGCAGAAATCCCCATCCGCTGATTCATGAAGTTCACGCGATAACGCGCGTAATTCGGAATCTCATACCCAAAGTCCACATCCCCGGTTTCTTCAAAAATCTTGATCTTCTGCTCCGGAGCAATTTCATAAACAAGCCCTTTCAGGGTCTCGTCATCAAATATCTCATGCTCCACACGTATCAATTCCCCATTGATTCGCAACATGGGCGGGTTTCCACTCGCCAGGTGCAAATCCGATGCTTTCTGCTCTGCCATTAACCGAAAAAACGCGTCAATTCTCGCCATAAGTTCTCTTTGCTTTCTTCATCTGGTTTGCAGCAATATCTATGCCGCTTGGTTATTTCTCAAGGGTACCGCGTCACTCCCCGTTTGACCAGACGAAAAACCCGAATTTGCCAGGAACACGATGCGCCGAGAAAAGAACCTCCAGGCTTGAGGCAAAACACACACGGAACCAGTGCATTTTTCCCAATCTGCAACTTAAAATGAGATTTACCCTTCGTCCTGGTTACAAGCCCACCAGACGCAGCCTAAAAATCCAAAAAAAACTATCGAAAACATCCCCAATGTCAGCATATTAAAGAAGGAAATGCCCTTTTTTATATGCTATTGTCAATTGCATTCCGTAATTTTTCCAAAAAAAATTGAAAAATTAGCCATTTTTCGCATTTTTTAGTTCTACAGAGAAAAATCTGCGAAAAATCTCCTGAAATACTTCCTGTTTGAATTCGGGGACCCATTCGAGTAAAAATTCTTCAGGATAGATCCAGCGTGCAGAGGAAAATTCCGGAGTTTCGGTCTCCAGCATGATCGGTAATTCGTCAGCATGAGTTTTTAAAAGAAAACAGGTCTGCGATTGTCCGTGATACCCTCGTTTCATTTCCCGATTGGGAAAATGATAAATAAACGGCCCATCTGATCGGGCAACAGTATAGGCCTCTTGCGGCACCCCGATTTCTTCCCACACTTCTCGTTGCACCGTTTCTTTTGCCGATTCCCCCGCATCCACCCCCCCTTGAGGAAATTGCCAGGCTCCAGGCACATCATTCCGCTCACATATCAAAATCTTCCCATCCGGACGCTGAATAATCGCCGCCGCATTCAAACGCAGTTGTAATTGAACCATATTGAACCACAGAATACATCAAACTGCGGAAACTTCACAACCACAGAAGTTTGGTTTTGTTGTATTCTGTGGTTGTATGCGTTAAGGGGTTTGATGTATTCTGTGGTAAAGAACAGTGGAGTGATAAAAATTCTCAGATTTGAGAGTGACAAAAAATGCCAAAAATAAATTTTTTTTGTAAAATAATTTTGATTTTGGACGCAAGAAGGGATAGGACAGAGAACCTTAATGAAGATTTTTGAATGGGTTAAATTTCGGTGGGACGTGGAAAAGCTGGGTGCAACAGGATTGGAAGTGCCTAAGAATTACACGATACGTCCAGCGGAGAAGAGTGATCGGGATACGGT
>CAKUMP010000006.1 GCA_934667795.1 uncultured Chthoniobacterales bacterium
AACAAAGGAATGAATTGCCGATGTCAGCGTCAGATGTCTTGGACTAAGATGTATATGCATGGTTTATTTTAATTTTAAAAAGCCATTGCTGGCACGTTTGTGTGCCAGTTTCTTTATCCTTTTAATATACAGTCAAAAACCTCTGTAACGCAAGGGAATCTGGTAGAATAAAGAAAATCAAACCTCTAAAAATACCATTTGATAAAGAATCCGTTTTGAATCATAACCAAAGATACTTTAAAATAAGAAAACTATGCAGGTGGTAACCAATTTTGAATTAGCCGGGCTTAAAAAAGTAGCGAGTGGGAAAGTGCGGGAAATCTATGATGTGGATTCGTACTTCCTGTTTGTTGCCAGCGACAGGATTTCCGCATTCGACTGCGTATTTGCAGAAGGTGTTCCGCATAAAGGGTGCGTGCTGACACAGATTTCTGAATTCTGGTTTCAAAAACTGGATTTTATTCCTAATCACCTGATCACGAGCAATATCAACCGTTATCCGGAAGAACTGCTGCAACATCGGGAATTACTTGAGGGTCGATCCATGCTGGTTCGTAAAGCGAAACCTCTTCCGGTGGAATGTGTGGTCCGCGGGTATCTGGCAGGTTCTGGCTGGGCCGAATACAAAAAATCCCGGACAATTTGTGGGCAGCGTCTGCCTGAAGGATTGCAATTGGCGTCTCCTTTACCCGAAACGCTTTTTACTCCCTCCACCAAAGCGCAATCCGGGCATGATGAAAATATTTCCTGGGCTCAATGCCGCTCCATTCTGGGCGATGATCTCGCATTCCGGGTACGAGCGGCCTCTATTGAACTTTATGAACACGGACGCGCTTATGCTGCATCCCGCGGGATTATTATTGCCGATACTAAATTTGAATTTGGCCTCATTGAAGATGAGTTAATTTTAATTGATGAGGTGCTCACGCCGGATTCTTCGCGATTCTGGCCAGAATCCGAGTATCAGCCGGGCAACAGCCCTCCCAGTTTTGATAAGCAGTTTGTGCGTGATTATCTGGAAACGCTGGATTGGGATAAATCTCCTCCTCCTCCTGCGTTGCCCGAGGATGTCATTCAGCAAACCAGTAGAAAATATCTGGAAGCTTATGAGCGACTCACCGGTAAAGCATTGATCGAATAAACAATCATTTTCACCATGTCCCAAGAGCCCCAGCCGGAATTATCGGACTCATTTCAGTTCGACCTTGATGATTTCATTCAGTTTCTTGCAATCGAACGAGGACTCTCGGAAAATTACCAGCTCTCCACAAGACAATCCCTTGAAAGTTTTGCCCACTGGCTCCAATCACAAGGAGAAATCGAGCAATGGAACGATGTCCGCCATGAAGATATCCTCCGCTTTCTCGATCATGAAAAAAAACGCGCCCTCGCCGCTGCTTCCATTAAACTGGAAGTCGTGGCGATCAAAATTTTTTACCGCTTTCTTTTTGAACGCAAACGTACTGCCACGGACATCAGTCAATGGCTTGTTCTGCCCCGTATCGAGCGTTATTTGCCTGAAACGCTGAATGTAAAAGCCGTTACCAGTTTTTTATCTGCTATTCCGCGGGACACGCCCTACGGGTTACGAGATCTTGCCATCGCAGAACTCCTCTACGCCAGTGGCTTACGGGTCTCCGAACTGGTTCAGGCTCGTCTCGAAAACCTGAATAGCGAAGAAGAAATCATTCGCGTAACAGGAAAAGGCGATAAAACACGCATCGTGCCAGTCGGAAGCGCCGCCTTGACAGCTATTTCCAATTATCTTCAAAATGGACGTCCTCATTTTGTGCGAAAATCCACTCAAAGTTATATTTTCCTTAACCGTCGAGGCGGCCCCCTCACGACCGTACGCATCTGGCAGATTCTGAAGCAATATGCTTCCGAACAAGAACTCCAGATCAATATTTATCCCCACCTCTTCCGCCACTCCTTTGCTACTCACCTTCTCGAAGGCGGCGCAGACCTCCGCATTATCCAGGAAATGCTCGGGCATGCCAATATCGCCACTACACAAATCTACACCCACGTAAATTCAAGTGGATTAAAGCAGACCCATCGCAAATTCCATCCTCGCGGATAGAGCATTTTAAGTGAAAATGTGACCACCGGGCCGGAGGATATTTTATCGCCCTTCCGGTTTTACCAATCGGAATCGCAAGACCGCAGTCCCATCCTCGTTTTCTTCCCAGTTCCATACCGCCACATTTTTCACAAATAACTCCGCAGCTTTCTTCCGCTTCTCCCGTTGCCAATCCAACATCCTCTCATTCGGATCTTCCTCCACAAATTTCTGGTATATCCGCAACGCATTCTCTTTCGTTTCCCCAATACACCCGTTTTTCGAAAATTGCAAAAAATGCAAAATATCCACCCCCACCCAATACATCCCGGATTCTTTCATCCGTGTAAATTCCCTCTTCAGTAATCCTTTCAACCATTCAGGATGGTCATTAAAATTCCGGTCTGGCTTAATGTTTGTACCATTTTTACCCTCCGCCGGCTTAACAGATCGAGCACCTGTTTTTGACATCAAAACACTTATGCCATTTTATGAAGATATAGTCAACCCTAATGTCTTGTTAATTTCCTCTATAACCCTCTGCAGTGGGGTACCGGCATCTTGCCAATAATAGGGGTGATGCTTCCATCCAAACACCTTTTCTTCTTTGATGTGTTTGGAGGAGGGCCACCCGTCAAATGGCGTATAGCCATCCGCATTTCAAAAATAACGATAGAATACTTCATAAAAAGAAGCCTCTCACGGACGTTCCCACGGCTCTACACTGCCTGCTTTCATTTTAAACAAGGGATGTGTCTCCGGATTTTTTACTACATGCCATTTTTGATACAACCCCGGATCACGCAGTTTTAGTTTATTCAGTAAATGCGCCCATTCATACTCTACTTGACCTCGAGTGACGGAAAGTAATGGAGTCTTATGAGCAGGTTGGATTTTACTTTTATTAAAAGAGTATCCGCGGATTTCCGCTTCGTTCCATACACCTTCCAGGTAAAATGAAATAGCTGATTCTGGAAACGGTTGCGCTTTAAATCGATCTAATTGCGGATGGTTTCGATAGCCGCGTGTTTCTTCCCGGAGGACCGCTTGTGCCAAAAGTGCTTCTCGCCACAATGCAACCAGTCCTTTAGGATCAAGATATTTTGGATGTATAGACCACAGACGCATATCTTATAAAAATATTTTACCCCCTGACAAAAACTTTTGAGAGCGTATCACGTTAATTTTCATCTTCATTATATTCAAATTCCGTGGACTGCATCGTCTTGTCAAAAACAACAGAAAAAAGAAGTACATGTTGCATATTTATCCTTCACTTTTTCCAGCAAGTCACGCCCGGCATCGGCAGATGCGGGACAGATCATCACTGCTATAAAAACAACCGCCAGTACATGTATTTTCATTTTTAAATAAAATACATCTTAATCATTTTTCATAGCAAGACTCAATAGCTTTCAAAGAAGACCCAAAAAATATGAAGCATATTGAAAGCTGCGCCCTCCACATAGAAAACTTCTACCAATGTTTAAGAGTCATCTATTTTATATCGAAAATCTTTTTGTTCTTTTTTCAAGGCACAACTGCATCCGCATGTTGTCGATAAAGCCCAGTTTCTCTGCGAGCAATTTCGACGAGGCCGATAGCGAAGAAAGAATTTTGAAACGTTGTTTTAAAGAACTCCTGTCGCTCCATCATGAGTGCTTCACTTTCTTTGGATGGAACCTTATCAGCTTCTACAAGTTTATATAAAGCACTCTGAAGACGGGCATACTCCAGACCCGTTTTTAGAAATTCAATCCGTTTTTGTTCTTCAGGATTTGCTGTTTCTGTTTTTGCCTGATCCAGAATCTCTTCTAATTCCAGTAAGCGTTCCGGCGTGTAAACACTGGGAGCGACCGTTAAAAACATCCCCAGCACCATACGCCGGGGATCCACAATTTCTTCATCTCGCAGCACCTCATCCACACGCTGACCAACTGACGCAGCCGCAAGATTGGTCAGCTCTTCTACCATCGTAAAATATTTTTTGATCGTCGTACTCGCAGAGCCAAATGCCGCATTACAATAATCCTCTATCAGGGCATCCACATCCTGTGAGGGGTCCCATAACAATCTTGCCAGCACATAGTAATTCAACCCCTGCGTGGACCAATGATGTACGATACTATCATAGTCCGACCCAATCATTCCTGTCTGGTAAAAATGTTTAATGTCGCGATCCAGTTTATGTACAAAAACGCCAGGGAAACCATGTCCGAGATGCAATGCATTGGGACGAAGAAACAGCTGATTTGACTTTGTTGCCCAGCCTTCCCAGCTCTGTCGATCTTGTTGTAACCGATGATCATCAAAATAGCCTGTGCCGACAAATCCAATGATCACGTTGGGATGCAGCGTATGCTGTAACGGGGGCGTGCGGTAAAAACTGTAAGCGTATGCTCCCATTTTTACTTCGGGATTTTTTGCTGCCACCGCCGATGCAATACGATTATAAAAATCTACTACACGATCCGTAATCGCAGGATAGCGCACCGAATGTTTTTGTCCGTTTTGGGTAAAGACGAAATCAATGGGCGGTGCGTTAGGTGGATCCAATTGCCGACACTCCTTACACATGCAAAAAAGGTTCTCGGCGCCGCCATCATTGGGAGAGATAGAAATGGAATCCCCTGCGTGAGGGTCGTTCGCTGCGAGAAGAACATTTTTCGCAATTTCTTCTGTCAGTTCACGATTTGCCTTACATAAACGCACACGTTCTGCCGCCTGTTTTCTGGATCCGTCGGGTTGCATCGCAAACCAATCGGGATGTGCTTCTCCATAGCGTTCATAGTAATCATCATACGCATGGGTATAGCTTAACCGAAAGCTTCCCCCCAGTTTTTGTCTGCGAAACCACTGCGGCGCAATTTTATAACTCGTAGAGTAATCCTCGAAAGATTGCTGCAGGTGAGAAAGTCCGGTGATGATACGCCGCACTGAGGATGCAGTTTTATATTCCTCAAACAATCGGGCAATGGCATCTTTGTCACTTAAATCTACCGATTCTGGTTCCATCGAAATCCTGGCCACCCCACCCGCATTGCGAATGCGTCTTTGTGCCAGAGCAGGCGCATCTTCTTCATCTATAGCAGACAGCCGCAACGACGATGTCCGGGGATAAATACTTCCCAGCTCACCTGGCCAGAGCCAGCGTACGCCAAAATGTCTTTCCAGCAACGCAATCACTCCAAAATAAGTTCCCATCAAAGGCATCCCATTCGAGCGAACATCGTTTCCTGCAACGATCAAAATATTCTCCGTAGATTTAATTCGATACCCTTCACTGGGGAGGCTATCCCATTTAAAGTCCTTCGCCAATTGTGTCGCTCCAAGAAAAATCGCGCTGGGATAATCCTTTTTTGATGTGGCAAACTCTGATTCTGTCAGGACGGAAAAATGTGCACCGCTCATTTTCAAAAACGCGGACTGCAATTCTTCCACCGCCTGATGAACTGCGGAGGATGGCTGTGCCGGAACCACGATTGCAGCCAGTGCCTTTCCATTATCTGAAAAAACGAGATCCGGTCCGCTTGCTGGGCGACTGACGTAATTTGATTTCAATTCACGTTTAACAGGTGCTACAGGGGACTGTGCAACCTCAATGGATTTCCCTAGTGGTTCCACCCCCCAATCGCTTTGATTAATTTGTGCAGTGGAGGGGGTCGCTCCTTTAATAAATGTAGTAATCATGCTCATAATAGAAGAAAGTTGATCCGCATCGTTCAGACGGCTGGGAGAAACTCCTAAATAAAGGACTTTTCCCTGATCGATTTGTGTACTTCCGCAAAGCGCTCCGGGTGACTTTCCTTTCCAACCCGCAATAATTTGTAAATGGGTTAAACCTCTCAATGCCGTGCCACCCTCTTCCATCCAGGTATTTCCTCTATCAGATTCAACAAACTCCGGATCACCATTCATCCAAAGTGATAGCATCCCTGCTTTCGTAAGTTTTTTTGCACCCAGAATCGGTTCCAGTGTAGTCAAATCTGCTCCTGACTCTGATAACAACATCGGGGAACCTCCAATAAGCAGAAGTCGCCCCCCGCTTGCCACCCATGCCTCTATCTTTTCAACATCTTCCTGTGTCCATGGTTGGGTTGACGCTTCATTCTGTACACTGATAATCACGCAACTATAATGCTGAAACTCATCCGCATCGACCCATTCTCCCCCATCTGCGATTTCCCAATTGACAACCGTATTCGCATGAAGTTCACGCATAATAACCTGCGCATCCAACGCCCCACGTCCCGAAGCAAAAATCAAAATGGGACGTTCAGATGCCGCAAAGGCAGATAAAGTTGTAAACAAAAGTAGAAATATAATTTTTTTCAAATACATAAGCTTGATTATTCGCCGCGCCATAAAATTGACTGTGTATCCCAATCGAGCAACTCTTCCGGGCTGAGACCTTTGGCATGCCCATCCAAATAAACGACATGGCACAGGTTTCCATGCAGAAATTGAAAACGGTCTTCAAACTGCTGCTCGTTTAGTGCTCCAAAATGATAATTATAAACGTTCCCGCTGGATGCTCCAGGATTCAACAACCCATCCAAAAAAAAGATCGTGCGCGACAGCGTGGGAAAAGCGCGCAGATTTTTTCTCGATTTACTGTGCCCCTGAGTCGCAACAAGATTAATACTGGTCGTCCGGTAATGATGCGCACGCGTCGGATATTTTTTTTGTAACGACGGGCAAGTGAGAACGGTTTTCCCCACGTAATTAATATCGTACTTCAAATACTCCATCATCCCGTTAGCCTGGCGGTTATAGGAGGAAACAGGCAGTCCCCCATTATTTTCTTCTGCATATAAAATACCCGCGGACGCAACCTGCCGGAGATTGAAAAGGCAAGTCGCAGAGTTTGAACGTGCACGCACACTGGATATCCCCGACAAAAGCAGTCCAATCAGCACCCCAAGCACAACCATCACTACCAATAATTCAACCAGGGTAAACGCGCGTGCAGCACGTAAATAATATGGGAGGATTTTTCGCATATCTTGTTTTTGTTACCGACGACGATGAAAACACAACGGCATCATCCCCACCCCAAATAAAAGAATGGAAACCGGCTCAGGAATCACCTGTAACGCAATATCATTTCCGCCCGTAAAAACTCCACTCCCAAAATCTGCCAGGTACGTAATCTGATATTGCTGTGCGTTCCAGGAAAAGAAACTGCCTTCATTCAAATCTGTTGCAATACCATTGAGTTGCTCAAACACGCCCCCAATTGCGTCATCGCCATCATTACGAACCAAAAAGAAAATATCGCCTCCGGATGGTGCGTTCAGACCAGAACCAAGCGCAAGCTGCAAATTCGTTCCCGAAGCAAGCGAAAATGTTTCTTCGATCTGAACGTGGTTACTGACAGGAGTCCCTGCCTGCAACCCAAGTTCTATACTTAATGTTGCACCGGACATCAGACTGATATTGTCTGCGGAAAAACCACCCACCCCGTTATTGCCCGGTGCAAGAGTTCCTTCCACCACAATATCTCCAGCGGAGCCTGTTCCTCCCAACGTACCGGCAGAAGAAACTGTTACATCCGAACTTGCGGAAAGACTTCCATTTACCAGCAATGTCCCGCCGGTGACGGATGTTGTGCCGGTATAAGTATTCGCTGCCGTAAGTGTCGTGACTCCTGCGATCTGATGGACATTTGTGGTGCCCGTAATTGCAATTGCCGTATTCGTTTCTGTTTCAAAAATATAATTTGTATCGGTATGATTGAAATTAAGAGTGGCCGCGCCCCCGGCTCCATTGACGCTTTCTGCATTCAACCGCCCAGCCGTTTCAGCTGTTATTTTGCCTCCCACATTCAAGGTTCCTGCCAGCGTGACTATTTTTGTATCTCCAACCAGACTTACCTTTCCACCTGAGCCAAGGTTCAAAATCGCATTCGCGGTTTGTAACCCTATCCCCTCATTACTTTCCCATGTCCAGGAGCCACGCACCGTTGCTTCCCCAGTCCCCGCCCCGATCCCAATACGCGTACGTCCGCTATGCAATATCGCTCCAGATTCAATCAAGAGCGTGCCGGAACCTGCAGACCCCACTACAAAAGCCGAAAATGTCCCGGAGCCATTGGTCGTCCAATTCGTCCCTGTCGCAAGACGTACATATCCCGAACTTCCTGTACCACTTCCCAGCGTGACCCCGCGTGTGATAAAATTACTGCCTAAAATTTCCAGACGATTTCCTGCCGTCGTATTTCCGATAATAAACGCACGCGTTGCAGCAGATCCCCCATTAATGATCGCCAGCCCACCATTATCAATTCGCGTTTCATTGCTCGCGGTCGGAACCGTTCCCAAAGACCAGTTTTCAGGAGTCTGCCAGTCTCCGCCAGAAATGAGATCAGGGTTCGTCCAGAAATTTTGCGCAACCATGGATGAATTCGTCGCAAATAAATAAATAGCCAATAAACCCAGCATCCATTTCCCAAATGCCGGCTGACGTGTTCCAGTGGAGAGAATCAAGAATTTCATGACCTCCATCGTAAAACAGATGCCACAAAGAGTCAATTTCACCAGTTGACTATAATTACCACCACTTGATACATTAGGCTTAATATGGGTTTATATATTCACAAGCACCATCTTCTCCCATCTCCTTTCTTATCATTATCGGAACCCACTATCGAAGTGGGAATTAATCATCCCTCGCGCATTGAAAGCTCAAAGGCAAAAATTCTTTTTTTTATTGGAGGAGAAGCGCTCATGCAAATCGATGAAAGGCAACCTGTTCTTGTGCGAGAAGGAAGTGTGGCTATTTTACCGCACCCATGCACACAAACCTATTTGAATTTCACCGGAAAATCCTCCCGCGTTCATGCGTATTGCCTGCGGTTTTTACCCCGAAAAAACCAAAAGCGAAAGTCCTCTACAAACAACAGACACTATCAGCAGATTTTAAATGAACTGTTCTCCTCTTTTGATGAAGTACAAATTCTGACCGACGGTATTACCGCGCGCTTGCGTCAACAATTGTTGTTTCTGCGTTACGAATTTGAAGAAAAAGACGTAGTTTCACCTGTCATGTTATTTTCTCTGGCTCTCAGCCTCAGTGCGGAAACAGCACGTTTGTTAAAAATGACCCGAACAAATGCGACGCACCCTCCCAGCCGACGGAAGGCGCGAAGCCTGGTAAATGCCGCACTCGAATATATGGTTCGTAACCTGTGCGATAAATTAACCCTGGAGAAAATTGCATGGGCTTTAAACGTGAGCGAAGAACATCTCTGCCGGACGTTTCGCCGAGAAGCGGATAAAACCCCACGCGAAGCCCTGCGTCAATTACAAATCGATGCCGCTAAAAATCTTCTGATAAATTCGCAATTGGAAATTCAGCAGATTTCCGAACAAACGGGTTTCTCTTCGCCCAATATGTTTTGCCGTTTTTTCCGCCAGCATAGTGGGGTCACTCCCTCGGAGTATCGACACTCTCATAGTGGACAATTTCGCACACCCTGGAAGACGATTAAAACGAAATGATACTTCCGTTCTTTTTCCACGCTCTACTTGATTTTTCATATCAAAAGTTGACATTCCCGTGACGAAAGATACTTATTCAAATATTTTGTGTGCATGAATATCAAAGAAATACATGTGCCTGACCGTCTTGCGATTGCCATTACCTCGATGGTTCGCATGGGTGGAAAAATTTACCTGGGGCTAACAGGGGGGGCGCGCTTATTGGCAATATACGACATTGCAAGTGAGCAGATTCAAATGGGGGGTGAGATATGCCCATGGATCGGGGCGCGTGGGTACAGTGGAAAATTTCACAACGCCATGGGGGCGTTATCGGACGGATCATTGCTTCTTGGTGAATGCAGTCATTTAACGTGGGACGGCTTACCGGTGACAGTCAATTATTTTCGTACTGAATTACCGGAGCGCATGCTTGCCCGCAAACGCGCCCAAGGGTTTCCTGATGTGAAATTTACAGATTTTTGTCTCCCAGACCTCCAACGATGGAACCGTCGAACCATGGATCCTGGGGGAAACATTTTGCGCTACCTCCCGGATAAAGATCATGCAGAAATATTCTGCTCGCTGCCACCCTTCCTATATGCGCAATCCTTACTGGTTGATCCACAAGGCACACATGCTTTTGGTCACACCATCCCAGACAACCATTTTTTTCATATTAATATCACCACCGGTGAACTGACAGATCATGGTCGCATCTCTGATTATGCATTCCATCATATGGTGGTTGCCCCCAATGGAATTTGTTATGCTGCGTGGCTGGATAAAGCAGATGGTTCAATAAAACTTCTCCGTTTTGATCCCGAAAAATGTAAACTGGATCACACAGATCGCATGATCCTGCGCGACCCCGGATCAAAAATTGCAGGTAATCTGGGCATTGATCATTGGCTGGTAGCACAGGATGGAACAATTTACATGGGAACCGTTGCAAATTCCTTATTGTTTCGCTTCAAACCTGAAACACTTGAATTCACACTCCTCGGGCGTCTGGCAGAAGGCGGACGGGTGACATCAATGGATGAAGATGAAAATGGAATTCTGTGGATCAGCGCAGGCTATCCTCACACACGATTGGTTCGTTTTGATCCTTCAGCGCCTGAAAGCATCACCGATTGCGGCCCCATTAACCCAGCCTACGAACGCTGTTACATTCATGCATCCTGTCTGCACGAAGGAAAACTTTACCTCGGTGAAACTGATGGATTTTCGCCTTCTTTACATATTGTAGATCTGAAACACCTATAACCTCATCCCCTCACAACACTCCCATTGCAGATTTCAGGTTAAAAATTAAGCTGTTTTTTCTCCTGCCATCGGGGTAAAAAGGCAAGGACTTAAAAGAGCAGCTTATGAAAACAGCTTATATTCAGACGGACATCGAAGGGGTTGCGGGGTATGTGCACTATTACTCACGAAGCGGATCGTTATGGAACTTTCATCATGTGAAACGCATGAACCGGTTGTTGACCCGCGAGGTGAATGCCGCCGCAAAGGCGCTGAAAAAAGCCGGATATGAAGAAATTTATGTAAATGACAATCACGGTCCCGCTTATAATATTGATTTTGAGGATCTGGATCCTGTCTGCCGCATTATCCATGGTCGTGGAGGATATGGACCGAGCTGGGTTCCTATGCTGGAGCGAGCAGAAGTCGCCGTCGCTATTGGAATGCACGCAATGGCCGGAACCCCAAATGCAAACTGCAACCACTCGTTATGGCATTTAACAGACGGCAATGGCAATTATTCGCAATTAAGTGAAGTCGGCATGTTCGCACACCTTTGTCACCTCAAAGGCGTAAAACTGGTTGCCATTTCGGGAGACCAATTTGTCTGTGAAGAAATCCGCGGACTCGTCCCCGGCTGTGAAGCCATCGAAGTAAAAGAAAGCCTGGCACTGGAACATGCCTGCGCCTTACACCCGGATCGTGCCTGCCTTAAAATTGAAGAAGGAATTGAAGCTGCTCTGCAACGGGTAGAACAAATCAAAATGCCCTCCAAAAATGGTCCATTTAAATTAAATGTTTCAGACCGTGATCCTGCCATCTGGGTCTTAAAAGAAGACGAAACGGGGAATGATCTTTGGGAGCTGATGCACCGCGTCTGTAACATCAATTACGCTAAATTTGGCGAAACAACCTCCGTCGGCGACCGCTCCTGGAGCTACCCGGACTCCGTTTATCATAAATAGTCGTCCCTTAAAAACCGCCAAAAGCTCCAAGAGGCGCGTTTGTTTTCCCCGCGCGACAAACTTGCCGCAGGAAAAAGTGAAATTTGAACCCGAAATATGCAACGGGAGAGAATGAGATGTTGCAAGATGCTGAGCCGAAATGACTTGAGGAGAAATGGCTGCTCTGACAAGCCCCCATGAGCAGATAGGGGCGATCCGCTTGGCCTGTCTTGTTTGGAAGGTAGTTGGCATCTGTGACACCCGTTAACTGATCCGACCAAAGTTTGGTTATCTCAATCGGCAGGAGGTTTATTCGCGTCCGCAAAACGAAGGATTGCTCATCCGCGCTCGCAATTCCGGGACGGAATCGCGACGGGCATTGCCGGGGCGGGACGGCGAAGCTGTCGAGAAGGGCGACCACAGAGGACGAGGGTAACGGCTAAAAGGAAGGAAGTTCGTTGAAGCAGCAACGGCGTGTTGATTCCGGGTTGTTGACGGCGTCCAAAGGCTGCCGAGCTGGTTACGATCAAAACCGCGCTCCGCCGTCACGGAGTAATGGCAGCCGTCCCCAGCAGACCGGACGATGACGCTCCGCCTCGCCAACCCGCGCCGCCCGGTCTGCCTGACTCCGCCGAAGACGGCATGCGACCACGACCCGCGCTTGCGTCCGTTCGCGCTCGATCCCACGGCCACGCCACGACGGGGAAGGAAGTAGCGTTGCCATTTTTCAACACCAAATCTTTTTCCGAAGGCGTCAGCCGGAGCATTTCCACAACGGCGGCGATCCAACCAATTCCGCGCGGTGTGCAGCGAAGCGGAAGACGGCGCGGCTCCTGCGGGGGCGCTTTTCCTTCTACGGCGAAACCACTCTCCGCCCTCATTAACAGGAGGTGTGACAGCCGAACGAAGTGAGACAGACTGCCTAAAAGAACAAGAAAAAGTCGCAGTCAAAGCGGTTCATCGGAGTTTGACGAGGGTTTGGCGCTCGTCGCTATGCGCGACAGCGGTTCCGCGTTGCTGCACGTTGACGGCTGGAAGTTCAAGGATTGAGCGTAATGACGTAATCGTAAATCCAGTTTTGAACTGGCCAGCCAGCCCGCTCCACGCCCCAATAACGCCAGCTATCACTGCCGGTCCTCGCCGCGAAGGATTCCGCTGCCGCACGGATTTGCAGATTGTCCAACTTCGAGGCGATTTGCATTGTCAACTCCGTGCCCAGCACACGCGGGGAAGTTTGCAGTTCCTTGATGACTAGCTGTTCGGCTTTCTGTGAACCGCCCGGCTGGTTGAACAGCAGGTTCACCGTGGCGTATTGCACGGCGACGGGATTCTGGCTTTCAAGGGCGGTTTCCAGAACTCGAACAGCTTGCGGGGATTGGATGCTTCCAAGGTATTTCAGAGACTTCGTGCTATCGTCGTAAGAGAGCGAACCTGTTTCATTTTTCTCAATCGCCGGGCGTGCTGCCTCGCTCAAATAGTTTACATATTGATCTGCCCCGGTCATGCGGGCTAATGCCCATGCTGCGGCGGTTTTTGTTTCTTGTGCGTATATTTCGGGAACCTTCGGATCATTGAAGGTTTCGCGCAGCGAGCCTTCTTCCACAGGTTGGTCAATCAATCCAAGATTTACAGCTACGAATCCAGGTGAACGCCTGGCTAGGATTTGCTCGACCAATTGCTTCGATGGATTCTTACCTTGAACACGAGCGAGTGCATTCAGAACGCTTCCATCGCCGGTTACCGAATACAGCCTTTCCAGAGCTGTGGCTGCCCGTTCATCGCCGTAACGTCCCAAAAGCTTGGCAGCTTGCACCCTTAGATCGTTTCCTTGATGTATGATTGATTTTTCGCTGCCTGCAAGAGCCGCTAATGTGCCCAGTCCGGAATGATCGCCAGTCTTGACTAGTGCCTCCGCCGCTAGAAAGCGCACATACGGTTCAGGAGAGTCGAGATACGCCCTTATCGCTGGAATCGCCTCACTCATCTGCGCAAAGCGCCCGTAGATAGCTTCATGGAATGCACGAAGCATGGTTCTCGGATCACCAGTAGCCACTGCTTCTTTGAGTGTTTCCGCGATTGGCGGCACTTCCTTGGCTCCCATCTTCTTTAGTCCCTCAAAAATTGTTTCGAGTCCTTGTCGGACCTCATCCTTGTGTGTTTCGTCCACGCTTCCCGAACCTGCCTGACTCGGCCCCGGCGGAACAGGGCTGCCTCCCGACATTACCGCTTGGTTTGACGTCGTGGTTTCGTTTCGAGAAGCAACCGTCTCGCGCTCCTGCGTATCGCTCGCGCGCCAAAGCACGATGACCAGCACGGTCGATATCAGCAATGCGGCAAATACATATATCCGTTTCCGATTCATTGGACTGATGGAGGAATAGGCGGCTCCGGCCTTTGGCCTGATGCGCTGTTAATGAAATCCTCTAATTCTCCTTCCATAGGCATGAGAGTTTGGCGAATGAACTCCCATTCATCTGTTTCGAGGTTCTTTTGGAGTTTGTAGAGATTCAGATTGTTGAAAGCCGTTTCACCTTGAACTCCCCCGGCTGCGCTCCAAGACTTATCTACGCTCGTCTTGATTTGCGCCGCAACCGTGCGATCCGACTTAAGTTCGGTGATAATCTCGGAAAAAATCCACGGTGCATCTTTTCCCATCAACCGCCAGTTGACATTTTGCCCTCCCGCTCCAACCCGTCCAGTAGCGTAGCAGGAAAGTTTTGTTCCATCCTGCGAGACAGCATGAGCACCCTGATATTGGTTGGTTTCTGAAGGCTGTTTTGGCAGGCTAAAGAACGTGTAGGCGGGATTATTCCAGATGGGAGAGAACTCGCCTGCCGCAATCCCGAAGTTCATTTTCGTCGGTCCTCCCTCGGCAACGTGCTCAATCTGCACGACTTTGCCGGAGTCGATCTTGCCATCCGAAGTGACAAGGAACTTGCTCTTGTATCGATGGATCACCCGATATTGCTCGGCATCCTTCAGCGTGTTGAAGCCTTCGGGAGTAAATGTTTCAGGAGCCGGTGGAGCATCAGGCGAAACATTGAAGATGTGCTGTGTGGCCCAAAACCGATGGCCATATTCGACATTGCCGTTGCCCGACGGATGCGCATGTGCGAAAGGGCCTTTCGGGGTAAGCGATGAAGGCATCAAATACCAATAACCAAACCAAGCCTCAGTAAGTTTAGCTGTGATTGGCAACGGCGTAATCATTAGTGTATCCCTCGCGGCGTCCGGCAACCCATCGAATACAGGTAGATCGAGCATATCGTAAAGAACCGCCCGACGGTAAAGTGCCACCGGGCTTGAGATTTCCCACCAGTTGTCGCCCACGGCCACCAGTGGCGGCGCATCCCCGTCATGCGCGTGTGTTTCAACAATCTGGCCAATGACAACATAATCTTCCGTCCGCCATCCAACCTCTTGTTCAAACTCGGCTTGGCTTGATCCGATCTGAACTTTGATTTTCCATTCGCCAGGCTTCCAATTTAACCAGTCGGTGGCCATGTCTCCGTCCGCATCGTTGATTGTCCATTCGTTCTTTCCGGCTCCCGTCGGCCCGGTGACGGTTTCTCCACCCGGCCCTTCCCCCATCCATGTAAACATAACATTCGTCCAGCTATCCGTTCCAGACAATTTCCAGCTTACCATGTCGCCAGTGGACTCTCCGGCATAGATTGGCATATTCAAGTTATGGTCTTTTTCATCACCCCATTTCCGCGTCGGATCGTCCCGATCCGTGATCTTCATCTCCACCGGCAGCAACAACACCGCATGTGCTTGTCCACTCATCGCGTTCACGGCGGTTCCCGCGAGCAGGTTTGCTTCCGGACTTACCAGTTGCGCGGACACCGTACTCCAATCTTCGAGATTCCCGCACAATTCCCGCGTCGTCCATTGTCTTCCGTTCCGCCAGATCAAAGAACCTCCAGGCATCACCAGCGAGTTGCTGATCGTGCGAGGCGTTCCAGGATGAATCGTCGCGGAAAAAGTATTTGTTTGTTTGTGCTCAAGCCTTCCATAGTTATAAGCCACAAGTCCGGTACTCGTTCGAAAATAAGGGCCTTCCCCACTAAACCATCCCTGATATTTAATCATCACTAACACGGTGGAAGAAATGTTTGAACGTCCTTCTAAATCCATTGCCATCGCGCTCAAGGAATATCCTCCCAATCGTGACGGAGTCCAGCTCATTTCATAATAACCGGAAATTCCATCCGGCGCAAATACTTCTCCTATCTTCCGACTCCCTTCGTAAAACGCCACCTTCTCGATTGTCGCTTCTGTCGCCTCCCGCGCGGACACCTGCAAATGCAGTGTCGTGTCCAGGTCATGATAACTCTCATCCCCAGGGGATAAAAAGCTGATTGTCGGAAGAGCCGTTGTGTTTTCCGGCAGCACCACCACCCGCGTCGAATCACTCCGCGAATTGCCTGCGTCCCGGACACGAATCACCAGCACATATTCTCCGGGAGCGCTGAACACGCGTTGGTCGCCAGGGCGCCCGGATGAGAAAATGTCACCTCTCCGGGTCCCGATTCTTTCGCCCATTCTTTGAAAATATCCTCCACGTCCGTGTCAATATCCGTCACCGTCGCCTGCTCCGTCACTCCATTTTTAACCACTTGCAGGGCAGATAGTCGTCCTTAAAAAAAACTCTACAGGCGTCAACAGTGCCGGTTTCAAAGCGGGTCCCTCATAAAGATTGCTTGAAAAGCTAACTGCGAAACAATCCCCGCACTCCTGAGTGTACTTCCGGCCTTTTATTCTGGTCTTAAACGATAGAGATAATGTGTGAACTGGTCTTCATCCAGTCCATAAAACGTTTCCACTAACTCAAAGACAGCATCATCTTCCACAAGAAATACGGCTTCACGCACAAAATCTTCTCCTCCATTAACCGCTCGGTCACGATGTCCGAATGTCATATATAAAGGAATTCCGAGTGCGCGTGCTTCTGCGATTTCTTTTCGAATCTCTTCCGGCACTGGCGTATTTCGGGACCAGGGGTCATAGCGGGAAATGCTGGACCAGAAATTCAGGCGTCGCACTTCGTTGGCAGGAATCTCAAAAGGATCTTTATCGCCATGTATGGCTAGAGAAACATTTTTCAGATTTTCTTTGCTGTGTTTTTGTATAATTGCAATCTGCGGAGTCACCACCCAGGCATAAAGGAAAACGAGGATAATCCCCACCCCCATCGCGCTGGCTGGCAATGGAGAAACCCGACGCACAATGTCCCCCACCCAATCTACCCCCACTGCAATCAATAAAATATACCAAGGCAGGAAAAAAGATACATAACGCATCAGCAAATAAGACTCCCGGGAATTCGCAACCACCCAAAGCAACAGAATAGAAACCACCGCTCCGACCATCACCAGCTTCCCAATATAATTCCCGTTTTTCAGCACACGTCCAAGTCCGCCCAAAAAGCAAAGCGGTAAAATCACTGCCCCTAATATCAACACCAATATGTTGGATTGTGCCATCAACTCCACCGTCCGAATCAATGGGCTATCAAACTCTACCCCTCTCCAGGCAACTCCGTAGTTTAAATACCCTAAAACTTTCAGAAACCATTCTTTCCCCATCGGCAGAGGAATCCGGTCCGCAATCAGATACCGCTGGATCTGCGGAATAGCGGGTGCCAACAGCACAAATGTTGGCATCAGCCCGAAGCCCAGGGATGCTAACCAGCGACGTCCGCGGTTATCCACTCCGTCATCCACATTTCGGCGAACAACAAGCGCAAGTGCTATTAATATATTGACGGTTAACAACAACCAGCCTGCGCCGACCACGGACCACATCAGCCCGAAATTGGCAAACCCATACCCCAGCCAGTAGCGCCAGCGCCCGGTTCGCCATGCCAGCACCAGCAAAATCATGGCACCTACTCCAAAAACGCCCGGGAAAATGTACCCGACTCCCTCCGTGGAATAACGAATATGCCAGGGATGAAATGCCAATAACAATGCCGCAATCAATCCCGCTCGCGGATACCCCATCACCCATAAAAAAATGGCAGCCAATACAATCGACCCCAATCCTGCAAGATACGCAGGCAAACGATACAAGGTTTCCGAAAATTTTCCATCCTCACCATACCCACCCAGTGCCAGCAACGCACGCGACGGCACTGTAAACATAAAATGATTACTCGCAGAACGATTCCCGAATACCGTTTCCATCCATTCCACCTGCTCAAACTGCGGACGCTTCTGCTCGTCCATTTCCCATCCCCCTTGCATGTACCTCCTCAAGACATACACCTCATCCGCATCCACACTCAAATCCAACCGATCATATCGCAACCACCCCGCACCCACCACAATCACAAGAAGCGGGATCCAGAACGTTTTTGCACTGATTTTTACCAGCCGCAACTTTTCTTCACGCCCCGTTTTCATCCACCATCCCGCGCTTGCCAATAATATCAATCCCAACACTCCCGCAGCCAATGCCCCCCAATAACAATAGGTCTTTACCATGTGCCTCACATTCACCGATTTCCCATCCGCTAAACGCTCCGGAACCGCATTCCTCCAGTCTCCACCCACATCCAATACAAATATCCATAACCCCAAGACCGTCAGAAATAAAATCCCCATTCCCACCTGTCGTCCCAACCCACCATCCTTTAACCATTTTAAGATTTGTCTCATAAACTCCATACCATTCAATTTCTTCCACTCATTGCAACCCATTTTCTACATTTTCTCCTCATTTATTAAAAAAAATAAAACATATCTATCCATCATGATATATTAATTTGTTATTGTACTTCTTTTTAAAATAATGTGTGATAAGTGTTTAGAAATAGAACAATTTAAAGGATATCGAGGTGAAGTCAGAAAAAGAGATACAATTAAGAGCGCTATTTGAGGAACGGATAGTCTTACTGGACGGGGCGATGGGGACAACGATTCAGTTAATGAAGCTGAAAGAGGAAGACTTTCGTGGGGAGAGATTTGCGAAGTGGGAAAAGGATTTAAAGGGGAACAATGATTTATTGAATCTGACACGTCCGGACGTGATTGAAGAGATTCATTTGAGGTATCTGGAAGCGGGAGCGGATATTATTGAGACCAACACGTTTAACGCGCAGTCGATCTCGTTAGCGGATTACGGGATGGAAGACCTGGACTACGAGATTGCGGAAGCCGGGGGGCGGGTTGCGAGGAGTGCTGCGGATAAATTCATGGCAAAACATCCTGGCAAGCAGGTATTTGTTGCAGGAGCCATTGGACCGACCACGCGAACGGCTTCTATTTCGGTGGATGTGTCCAACCCTGCAGCGCGTTCCGTGACCTGGGATGATTTAGTGGCAGCGTATGGAACACAGGTAGAAGGGTTGATGGATGGTGGGGTTGATATTTTATTAGTTGAAACTATTTTTGACACCCTGAATGCGAAAGCGGCATTTTTTGCGATAGAAGAAGTTTTTGAGAAACGGGGGGTACGTTTGCCTCTGATGGCATCGGTCACCTTTATTCAGGCGGGTGGTGATCGTGGAGTGACCGGGCAGACCGTAGAAGCGTTCTGGAATTCCATTTCTCATGTTCCATTGGTGAGTGTCGGGATGAACTGCGCCCTTGGCCCCAAGGAAATGCGGCCATTGATTGAAGAACTGTCCAAGCTGTCCCCTGTTTATGTCACCTGTTACCCGAATGCCGGGTTACCGAATCCGCTTTTACCCACCGGATTTCCGGAAACGCCGGAGTCGCTTGCGCCGCAATTACGAGATTGGGCGGAGCAGGGCTGGTTAAATGGGGTTGGCGGGTGCTGCGGAACCACGCCGGAGCACATTCAGGCGTTGAAAAAAGCGATCGACGCTTGTTCGCCACGGGTCATCCCGGAAATTCCACGCGAGTTACGCCTCAGCGGGCTGGATGCGCTCACGATCACACGCGCATCGAATTTCGTGAACATTGGGGAGCGTACCAACATCACCGGCTCTCCGAAATTTTCCAAACTGATCAAAAACGGACAATATGACGATGCCCTTTCCATTGCGGCTCAGCAGGTTACCAATGGGGCTCAGATTATCGATATCAACATGGATGAAGGCATGCTGGATTCAGAAGCAGCCATGATCCATTTTCTGAACCTGATTTCCGGAGAGCCCGATATCGCGCGGGTTCCGATCATGATTGACAGTTCCAAATGGAGCGTCATTGAAGCGGGGTTAAAATGTATCCAGGGAAAAGGGATTGTAAACTCCATCAGTCTGAAAGAAGGAGAAGAGCAATTCCGGAAACAGGCAAAACTGATCCGCCGATATGGCGCCGCTGTCGTCGTCATGGCATTTGATGAAACGGGACAGGCAGACAATTTTGAACGAAGAATCGAAATTTGCCAACGCTCCTATCGCATCCTGGTCGAGGAAGTCGGATTTCCGCCGGAAGACATCATTTTTGATCCGAATATTTTAACTATCGCAACCGGGATGGAAGAGCATAATCGGTACGCGCTGGATTTCATCGAAGCGGTAAGCTGGATTAAAGAAAACCTGCCCCATGCGAAAGTCAGCGGCGGGGTCTCGAACATTTCATTTTCTTTCCGAGGCAATAACCCTGTGAGGGAAGCGATGCATTCGGCATTTTTATATCATGCGATCCGTGCGGGGCTGGACATGGGGATCGTGAATGCGGGGATGCTCGAAGTATACGAACAGATTCCTGAAGACCTTCTGACACGTGTGGAAGATGTGCTTTTCAACCGTCGTCCGGATGCAACCGAACGTCTGATCACATTTGCCGAGTCATTTACCAAAGTCGCAAAATCCGCTGCAGAACTTGCAGAGTGGCGAAACGGCACGGTGGAAGAACGCCTGACCCATGCCCTGGTGAAGGGGATTGCAGATCATATTGAAAAAGACGTGGAAGAAGCGCGTCAGAAATATGCCCGTCCGCTGGAAATCATTGAAGGTCCCTTGATGGATGGCATGAACGTTGTCGGGGATTTATTTGGTTCAGGGAAAATGTTTCTCCCTCAGGTGGTAAAATCTGCGCGTGTGATGAAACGGGCGGTCGCCTATCTGCTTCCGTTCATGGAAAAAGAAAAGGCGGAATCCGGAGACACTCGCGCCAAAGGGAAAATCCTCATGGCCACGGTAAAGGGGGACGTTCACGATATCGGGAAAAATATCGTGGGAGTCGTTTTGCAATGTAACAACTACGACGTGGTCGATCTCGGGGTCATGGTCCCCTGTGACCGCATCCTGGATGAAGCCATTGCGCAGAAAGCGGATATTGTCGGACTCAGTGGACTTATCACGCCGTCGCTGGATGAAATGATTCATGTCGCATCCGAAATGAAACGGCGAAAAATGTCTCACCCCCTGCTGATTGGCGGTGCAACCACCAGCCGTGCACATACCGCTGTCAAAATTGCGCAGTCTTATGATCACGAAGTCATCCATGTGCTGGATGCATCCCGCTCGGTTCCAGTTGTCAGCGCGCTCCTGAATCCGGAATCCCGTAAAACATTTGCTGAAAAAAATGAAGCCGATCAGGAGAGACTTCGGGAAGAACACGCCAATAAGGATCACGCGAAAAATCTGATTCCTTTTGAAGAAGCAAAACAACTGGGCTGGAAATTTGACTGGACGACCCAGGAAATTGCGACGCCCACGTTCCTTGGAACTCGCACGGTTTCGACAGCGTTGGATACAGCGGATCAGAAGATCCTCCTGACAGATCTCATTTCTTTTATCGACTGGTCGCCATTTTTCCATGCCTGGGACCTGCGGGGGCGCTGGCTTGCCAACGAAAACCGCTTTTCCAGTGCTCATCCAGATGCAGCCGCCGAAGCCGAAGAAGAAGCCGGCAAGCTTTATCACGATGCCACCCAAATCCTCGACCAGATCGTTCGCGAAAACCGGTACCAGGCCAATGCTATCTTTGGTTTCTTCCCGGCAAATTCGACTGACGAAGACATTCTGGTCTATGACTCTGAAGAGCGCGCCCAGGTAAAAACCATTTTCCACGCCCTGCGTCAGCAAGTCCGTAAAAAAGGAACGCCCAATTACAGCCTGGCGGATCTGGTCGCACCAGTGACGTCCAAACGCAAGGATTATGTCGGAGGATTCGTTCTCGGTATCCACGGAGCAGATGAATTTGCGATGGAACTGAAAGCGCAGAATGACGATTATTCGGCGATTTTAGCAAAAGCACTGGCAGATCGCCTTGCCGAAGCATTTGCAGAATATCTGCATAAACTCGCACGCATTGCCTGGGGATACGAGCAGCCCGGAGATTTTACTTACGAGCAACTTATTCAGGAAAAATACCGGGGAATCCGTCCTGCCGGCGGATATCCATCCCAGCCGGATCACACCGAAAAACGGACGTTGTTCAACCTCTTGCAGGCAACCGAAAAAACGGGCGTGGAACTCACCGAAAGCATGGCCATGCATCCAGGCTCCGCCGTCTCCGGACTCTATTTCAGCCACCCGGATGCACGCTATTTCGGAATCGCTAAACTCGGGAAAGATCAGGTCGTCGATTATGCCAAACGTAAAAATTTCTCCCTCGAAGAAATGGAACGCTGGCTCCAGCCCTGGCTCGCTTATTAGAGAACGTTGCCTTTAGCTCTCTCTACGTTTTACAATACAATCATTCCAAGCACGGCACAGACAAGGATCGTTATCCATACCGGTAGTCGGTAAATAAATAACGGAATGCTGCCAAGCGCCAGGACGACCATTTCTTTACTGCCATGGATGGAGGAAATGAAAATGGGGTCGTATAAGGCTGCCGCCAGGACGCCTACGACTCCTGCATTCGCCCCAAGTACGGCTGCAGAAATGATCGGAAATCGGCGCAGTTGTTCCCAAAAGGGTAAAACAGCTATTAAAATCAGTGCTCCCGGCAGAAAAATAAATACGACTCCCCCTAATCCTCCTAACCAGCCGGTGGGACCAATCAGACTGACTGCACCAAGGTAGCCCGCAAAAGCAAATAATGGTCCAGGCAACGCTTGTGCTGCGGCATACCCCGCCAGAAACTCTCCTTCCTGAATCACGCCAGGAACCACCATTTCTGCTTCCAATAAGGGTAAAACGACATGTCCGCCCCCAAAAACCAATGCACCCGCTCGGAAAAAACGATCCGCTATCCCCAGCCACCCTTCCGGATAGAGCGCACCCACAACAGGTAATAAAATCAATCCCCCACCCCATATCCCCAATGCTACCCAGCCACCACTCCGACTCACCCCGTATTTCACACTCTTCTTCGGCAAAACTTCTACCTTGTCCTGAAATAAAATCATCCCGGTGACCGCCGCCAGCAAAATGACAAAAACCTGCATCCACGGCCAGGGGAACAAAAATAATAAGACCGCAACCTCTACCGCCAATGTCTTCCGTATGGTATCCGGACACAAGGAATGCGCCATCGACCAGACGGCTTGAATAACGACCAGTACGGCCGCAATTTTCAATCCTGCTACAAGCCCCCAGCCGGCTAAACCTTCCACCGCATTCACTCCCAACCCCAGCCCAATCATCAATAATGCCGAAGGAAGTGTAAATCCCAGCCAGGCTGCCAATGCTCCCAGCCATCTCCCTCGAAGCATCCCAATCCCGATCCCCGTCTGACTACTCGCCGGCCCAGGCAAAAACTGACATAATGCAACTAATTCCGCATATTCTCGCTCCTCTAACCACTGACGTTTCTCCACAAATTCTTTCCGAAAATACCCCAAATGCGCAATCGGTCCTCCAAATGAGGTCAAACCCAGTTTCAAGAAAATCCAAAACAGAGAAAAAAACGACCTCCCTGCTTCCATAGGCTCACGCACAGGAACCGGCGGCTTGTTCTTCCGCGCACTGCGTACTAATCCCGTTTGATCGATCATATCTCCTGATACTGTAAATCTAAACCATTTCCAATCCAGAATGAATTTTCAAAGAAGAAAATATATTCTGAAAGAATGGACTCACAACGCAATTAACCTGATCTTTAGAAGTCAAATCAAGCGGGAAGGCGCCTCGATAGCAGGTTTACAAGGGTCCGAAATTAGGGGTCAGTGTGCAAAAATTGACAACTGGCTTCAGTGGGAGGTGTCGCTATGAATGGCAGGGATGGTACGGAGCGTTAGAATCGATTTGGATAATATCGATCAGCAGCACCTACTGGACAAACATCCTCATTCCATCCGATACTATAATATAAAGAGGTTGAATTCGCCAACTTGAACTCTATTGGCGGAAACAATTGGATCACCGCCTCACCGTCATATTCCCCGCTGCCATCTAACGCAACGCTCCGTCCACCACCGCGCCACTATTGATCATCGGTGGGTTTTACACCCAGCCACCCCCGTCTCAAATCCCGCTTCCTGTCCCCATGCATTTCCGACACTCCCCATACCCCCCACAATCCCTAACACGACTACACTGACTTTCAAAAGCCAACGAACAACAGGAGTCACAGGGATGAATTGCAGAAACATACGGAAAGTTTTATGAGGAAAAATGAATTTCCGCAATAAAAATTAGAAATATTTTCATTATCACGTGATAACAAGAGAAAAATGGAGTTTTTTCCGGGCTACGCCCTACCGCATCCATAAAAAAACCGCAGATTAGTCGCTCCTTAAAAAACCGCCAAAAGCTCCAAGAGGTGCGTTGAGCCACTTTTTGAGGTTCCAGGAGACGTGACAGCCGAACGAAGTGAGACAGACTGGACGCGAAGAGATTGCCTGGTCTGATGTCATCGCGGTGTTAAGTGTGGGGAAATTTTGTGCCAATTGTACAGAAACTGATCCAGCGAAATTATGGCGTTGGTATATTCAATTGACCCAGGCAGAGGCTGCTTTCCGT
>CAKUMP010000007.1 GCA_934667795.1 uncultured Chthoniobacterales bacterium
CAAATGGTAATGGGCCGATTCCCGGATTTTCCTGAATCCAGTTCAACACCTGCGCCAGACGTGGGTCTTCATGAGTGGTCATCGTCATCGTACCTTCGTTAGAAGCTGCGTACTCAAAAAGCACATTTACAAACTCATTTAACCGCGACTTTACCGCCAGCACTTCCGGCAACGTTAAATTCATGCGGCTTAAATGATATTCCCCATCCTTATTTTTTTTCAATGCCGTACACACGCGTGAGGCGAGCCTGCGCAATGGCGGACAAGTATCTTCATCTCCCATAATCGGATGAGGCAAAAACAACAGAGGCAAGCCATTCGGCCAATGCGCAAAGAAATTCATGGAAATAATCCGACTGTCCGCAGCAAACGCTTGAACCCGCCTGATATTAGAAGGAATAAATACCCATTCGCCAGCACTGACATGAAATGTCTCACCCGGAGTTTCAAGCTTTACCTCACCTGAATCAAACCACCACCATGTGTAGTAAGGATGCGTATATGCTCCCCAGCGTGAAACGACTTTCCCCTGGTAAATGACCATCGGAGAAATCTGAATTCCTTCCACTTCATTCCAGGAATATACTGAAGAAAACCATGACTGCTGATCGGAGGGCATTATTAAAATATACTGTATATTCTAAAATTAAACAACTCATTACAGTAGCATTTTATGATTTCTTCTATAAAAATGTACTGTATGAAATTTATTTCCACATCCCTCCTCGTGATTTGTTTTTTCCTTTTTCAGTCATCCATTTTCTCTCAGGAAAATGGCAATGCACCTGCATTTTCGGATATTTATCTTTTCAATGAAAAAACAGATGCAGAACTTCCGGATGCCTGGGAATTTAACCCTGCCTATCCGGGAGAATCTTCCATTAAAGAAGAAAATGAGGAGCGTTTTCTCCTTCTGGAAACGATTTCCGAAAAACATGCAGGCATCCTTCTGAAAAAAAGTTTAACCCGCGATGCTCCGATCTATCGTCTGGTCATCATCGCCAGAGGGGGTGGACTCATCGAATTCGGATTCTCTCTCTGGACCGACAAAAAATGGATTATGTCCAAACTCAGCAAACGTTTACCCTTACATTCAGACTGGAACGAATATGAAGTCACTCTCGAAATCCCGGAAAGCATTCTTTCCCAGGATAGGAACGAAGAACAATTTGTTCAAAAACTTATTCCCAGTATTTATGTACATCGGGGATATGCAGAAATCAAATCTCTGACCATCGAAGGTTATTACAATCCGTAACCTTCATACACATTTTTAACACTTTTTAATATTTCTATATCCATATGAATCAGGTTCAGGAAATTCTGGTGGTCCATCATTCGCACACCGACTGGGGATACACGACGCATCAAAGCCTCATCGAGGAAGTCCATTTTCGTTTTATTGATGAAGCGATACGTCTTTGCGAAGGAAATAAAGATCGCGCGGACTCCATGCGCTATCGCTGGACTTGCGAATGTTCCTGGGTAGTAAGAGGATACCTCAAAAAACGCTCGCCGCAGATGCGTCAGAAATTTCTGGAATGTGTTGCACGCGGAGACATTGAAGTTGCGGCATTGCCGCTGCAACCTACTCCACTGGCAGATGTGCGTACGATTCGGGCTTCGCTTCGTATTCTGGAGGAATTGCGCGCGGAAGGGATTCCTGTTTCGGTTGCACTTGGGTGTGACATTAATGGTCTTAATTGGCCGTGGGCGGATGCGCTTCTGGATGGCGGAGTGGATGCTTTATGTATGGCGATGAATTTTGTGTGTGGCGGTGGACTGCCACGCTGGACGCATTTCCGATGGAAAACCCCCTCCGGGCGACTGTTGCCCTGCTGGCAAGGGACCCATTATAATCAGGGGGCTTACTGGGGGTTGAATCATGAGGCATACCCTATTGCAGAAGTTGCCGGGCTTCGGGTGAAGGAACTCGCAAATGCACCATACGAAAAAATGTTGCTCCAGGTAACCAATATTCCTCCGGACAATATGGGGCCACATCCACGATATCTTCAAAACCTGGAAGAATACAACCAGCTTGCCGAGCAAAATGGCTGGCCAGCAATGCGCACCGCAACACTCGCAGAATGGACTTCATGGCTTCAACAGCATGAAGAAGACACGCCCGTTTATACAGGCGACTGGACCGATTGGTGGGCGTCAGGCGTTGGTAGTACTCCCCGGGAAACGGCAGCCTTGCTCGATGCACAACGCAAAATCACTTTAGCCGAAGATAAAGGACTTCATGCCGAAAAAGCTCTGGAAGTCCGGCAGAAAATTTTCCTGGCAGCAGAACACACCTGGGGGGCCAGCACGAATATCACATATCCTTATCGATTGGCATCACAGGCAGGAATGACGGCAAAGAAAAACCTGATTTATGAAGCAGCGTATGCTGCACATGATGCCTTGCGCGAATCCTTGGGCAAGGATGTGATCATGCACGACCTTCAGTTTGAAAGTTTCGATCCTGCATGGGCAGCGGTGGTGGGAGCAGAAAGCAACATGGACGGGAAAAACTTTTTTGTTTCTTCTTCCGAAAAATCCGACCCGGCACCCTGGCAGGATTTGCTGGGAGAAAACTTTGGGCAAGTCTTGTTGGAAGCTCCGACAGAAAATGGTCGGCGGGACTGGTTTGAAAAAGGTTCTTTTCAGGTGCCTGAAAGCGCAGGCGACTGGCCGGATGGAACTAAACTTCATCGCAAGGTTCTAAGCAATGCACAAATAAAACAGACTGAAAATGGCAGCGAGTTGTATGTGGAAGTTTTATTCTCGCTCGATTACACGCAGGATCCCCGGGCGATTTATATTTTGTTTCCCTTTAAACAGAAAGCGGAAAAAGTATCGGCCGATGTGGGAGGTGTCTGGGCAGATCCTCGGCATGAACAAATCCCCGGTTCTTGTGTCAATTGGTGGACATTGCACCAAGGCGTTTTTCTTCGCAGTGGACAAGCGGGCTTGTTGTGGACACCGTGGGACGCTCCGCTGACCATGTTTGATGCGCCTTGCGCAGCGCCACCCAAAGAAAAAAATATTCTGGAACCACCCACGCTTGTTTCCTGGGCGTTGAACACGTATTGGTTTACAAATTTCCCTGGACTAAGTGGGGGGGAATATCGTTTTCGTTACCGGCTGAAATACTGGCCTATTGCACCTGGACCCGACGCCATAGATGCTTATTCCCGCGCAAATCCGTTGCCGGAATATCCACTGGCGGCTCCTGTAAAAATATCCGTGTCTTCATAGACTATAACATTCTTGTCTTAATCGACATCCATCTGCGGATCAATTCTTCAGTTTTTCAAAACTCCACAATTTAACATTATGAACACTTTCCCCCGGATTCTTGCGCTCATCCAAATAGGACTCACCAGTCTCTGCGCCACAGAGGTTTCTGAAAATACGGTTCTCCCTGATATGGAAGCCGAAATTCTGCAGCACCTTCAACAAAATGATCTTGCGAAATTTGAATTTAACCCCTGGCTGAAAGTCCGTGCATCTTCCGGAAAACCAGATGTTTTGTTTCATCAAAAAGTCACCGGCGCTTCCTGGAGCACATCCCAATTACCTGCTTCCATTGAAATTAATCTCGGCAAACCATTTTCTGTCAGCGCCTTCTATGTCGAAGATACTGTCTGGCAAAACCATGGTGCTGGCGCATACGAAATTCTCGTTTACGATGCTGCTCAAAACAATTTTGTTCCTACTAACCCGCCCGCCCGGTTCGAAATGGTCACCGAAATGAACGGGCATCGAAAAATTCTTTCTTTCACCCCCGTCGTCACCGAGAAAATCAAGTTCATCGCAAAAAAGGGACGCGGCAAACAGGCAGACGCTTTCTTTCTAAAACGGCTTTCTGTCCTGCCGGAATTCACTCCTGGATTAAAATATTACCAGGATTTTTTAATTGCAAATTATGAAGCCTCGCCCGCCGAAAGCAACTGGATCGGACAATGGATCTGGGATGCAGATGTGCGCGCTAAAAGCGTTTCTTTCAGAAAAGACTTCGAAGTCGAGGGAGAAATTGAATCTGCTGACATCCAGGGGAATGCAAAAAATGACATCCATATCAAAATCAATAACTCCAGCATATATAACGGCGCCGGGAATCCTACGCTTGCTCTCCGCGGTATGGAAGAGCACTTCCAGCCAGGCAGCAACCGCATCACAATCGATGTTGCCAATCATCAATGGCCCGGCGGACTGATTCTGGAAGTATTGCTTCGTATGAAAGACGGACGCCGGATCATTTTAGCCACAGACGAAACATGGCTGACCAGTCAGGTAAAAAATGAATGGGTCTCTACAAATCGCGCAAAACTCCTGACAAAAGATATCACCAGTCGCTGGCGCAACCAACCGGTCTATGACTTTTCACGTCCTGAAATAAAAATTCTCACCGCAGACATTCCTTCACAAGTCGCAGCAGGAGAAACCTTCACCGCAAAGCTGAACATCGTCCCATCCAAAGAAGAAAGTTTACCCAAGCAAGTAAAAATCAACCTCTTGGACGCTGAAGGTGTCTCTGCAATCGAAACAAACGCGACGGCGGCTGCAGATATCAACAACAAAACGCTCCCCCAAAGTCCCCAAAGTCCCCAAAGTCCCCCTTCCGATACCCAGACGCTCACACTCACTTTTTCCGCTTCCCGGTATTTATTACCTGGAAAATATACCCTGCTGGCATCCGGGTTCATTTTCCCCGTCAACAAAGACAACAGCATCGGAAGTATTGAAATTCTTCCCCCAAAAGAACCCGTAACAAATATTGACGTAAAGGTGCAGAAAGGAAAAAACGGCCAGCCGGCAATCTTTATCGACGAAGAACCTGTGCATGGCATGTTTTCCTATTATTATAATTCCATGGAAGAAGCCCGGGGCATGCGGGATGCTGGAGTCCGTCTATCTGTTGTTTCCCCCTCTCGGATTTCGAGATCGTGGTGGAAAGGATACGGCGAATATGACCTGGCAGGTTATGAGAAACTGTTGCGTGAAATTCTGGAAATGAATCCAGACACGTATCTGGTCCTGGAAATCGGCATAGACCTATATTTGTCCTGGTGGTTAAAACAGCACCCGGAAGAAAGAGTTTTGCTCTCCAATGGAGAATTGTGTCCGTCCTATGCAGCCAGTTCAGCCGATTCATTTGCTTCTGAAATCGGTTTGAGAGATTCCAAAAAATTTGTGTATGACATTGTCAGTCATTTTGAAAACTCTCCCTTTCGGGAAAAAATTATGGGGTATCGTTTCATGAAAGGTGGTGGCGGAGAATGGTATATGTGGTATCCAAAACATGTAAACAGCTTCCTGCTGGTTCCCCCGTTCGCCGACCACAGCAAGCCGATGATCCACGCATTCCAAAAATACCTGCAAACCAAATATGGCAACATCGAAAATCTTGCAAACGCCTGGAACCGGGACGTCTCCGATTTCAAATCCATCGCGATCCCGTCCGATGAAGAAATCATGCAAAGCGGTTTTGGTGTTTTTCGGGATTTGCAAAAGGAACAGCCTGTCGTGGATTATTTTGAAGCACTTGCAGACATCAATACGAACTACATTGAAACTGTTTTAAAAAGTGCACGTGATGCCAGCAACGGAAAAAAATTCCTGAATATATTTTACGGCTATACTTTTGAATTTTGGGAACCGCGCCAGGTATTCAGTGGGCATATGGGGTTAAACAAACTGCTTAACAGTGGGCTTCTGGATTCGCTTAGTGCTCCACATGCTTACTTCAATCGTCATGCCGGCGGCACCGGCGCATTCATGTTACCAGTCGATTCCATCCGTCATAAAGGCATGCTCTATTGGGACGACTCCGATTTCCGCACGCATCTTTCCACGATCAATTCCCCACACGATTACCTTCCTCAGGATTCTGTCAGCACGATGTGGCGCAACTTTATGATCATGTCACAGAAGAATTTTGCCTATCAATGGCATCCATTTGGGCAATGGTTCAGTGGTCCCGAAATTCTTGACGCCATTGGAGACATGAACAAATTGGCTGATCAATTTATCACGGAGGAAAAAGGGACAGAAGAACCACTTCTTGTGCCGGAAAAAGAGCGCATTGCCATTGTCGTCAGTGAGAAAGCGCCTTTTGTCATGGGGCTGGAAACAAAGCCTACCCTGATTTATTACCTGCTCACGCTTCAAAGAGAAGTTTTTCCGGATATTGGTGCGCCTTTCGACATGCTTTTACTGGAAGAGCTCCTGGAGCGCGAGGAAATGCATTACAAAGCGTATGTGTTTCTCAATGCATTTTCTCTAACGGAAAAACAACGGCATATCATCAAGGAAAAACTTCAGAAAGACGGAAATGTCCTGACGTGGGTCTATGCGCCCGGAATTTATCAGGATCAGGAATTTGGAGAAACTTTCATGAAGGACCTTACCGGAATTTCTCTCAAAATAGATGAATCAGAAAAACCGTTACAGGTGAAAATTAATAATACCGAACACCCGCTGACATCGTTTTCCAGCACCGAGGACATTTTTGGTAATAGAGGAGAAAAAGTGTCTCCGATTATTTATAGTGATGATGCGGAGGCAATCAGTCTCGGCACTTTGGTATCCGGAAAGCAATCCGGAATTGCGGTAAAAGACATGGGAGACTGGACATCTGTTTTCGTTGCAGTTCCCGGCCTGCCCGCATCTCTCCTGCGCGGAATCTGCAAGCTCGCGGGCGTCCATCTTTACAGCACCCAGAATCTGGCCATGTACCCCAATCGCAGACGTCTGACAATTTATCCAGCTCAATATACTTCTACCGAAATCAACTTTCCCGAAAAAGTAAAACTGTTTGACGTCATGAATAACTCCTGGACAGGTGAGGATTTCTCAGAAAAACACCATCTGAATTTACACACCAATAAACCGTATATTTATCAATTGCACTACCAGGAGTAATCACAAAAAATTGCGAAAATATACCGTAAATCCATAACCTGTACATTCAAAGAATTTTGAAATAACCATTTTGCCCATTAGAATACTTTTATGACTTATTATCGTATCCCCCACATTATGAGTTCACTGGTCTGCCTGGCATTTGTTTATTTTACAAACATTTCCCATGGTTCAGATGAATCCACATTTGAATTTGAATTTACGGAATCCGAAACGGCAGGGATTCCTGAAGGCTGGATGATGAACCACACCTATCCCGGTGAAGTTTCTCTGGTCGTAAAAAAAGAACAGGAGAAAGAAGTGGGTATTGTAAGAATTGCTTCTATTCCTGATTCCGAACGCCCGATAGGAATTTTGAGAACGGAAGGAATCGAGAAACAGGCACCCCTTTATCGGTTGGTGCTGGAAGCGCGCGGTGAAGGTCTGATTGAATTTGGATTTTCACTTTCTTCAGGAGAGCGCTGGCTCGCATCCAAACTCAGTCGTCGCCTGCCACTGGAAGGCACCTGGACCATTTATGAGGTAACCCTCGAAATTCCCGAATTCTTCAGCAAAGGAGACGCAGAAGAACTCGAAGTCACCACACTTACTCCAAGCATCTATATGTGGAATGGCCACGCAGAAATTAAAAGCCTTACCATCGAAAAACAATAATTATTTCTCGCTTCTCTCAAAAACAACAAAACTCTCAAAACAAAAAAGCAATATACCCCCATGAAAAAACAAACCTTAACTCCTATTCACGCTATGAAAAAAAATACACTTGTCCTGGCGAGTAGCCTCCTGTTTTTAATTCCGGCAACCGGGTCTGCAGCGACACTGGCTCATTATCCTGTTAGTGCTGCTCCTCCATTGAATTCTTCCACTACGGATCCGAACATCACCGCTTCCGCAATAGGCAATATTACAACTCCTGCCAATAACGGTAATGCTGCCGTTATGTATAGCAGTTCACAAAATATTTATTATAATTTCTTATCCCAGTTGGATAAAGATCAGGCCATTTCTGCCAATTATTACACTGCGTTCACACTGACTCCCGATGAGGGGTTTATGGTTTCTTATTCGCAACTAAGTTTTAATTATGGTGGTTCATTCGGAGTTACCGGAGCATCCGTGGATGCAAACTTTTTCGTGCGCTCCAGCCTGGATGGGTTCACCTCCGACCTGACAGAGTTCACCTACACTATTCCAAGTCTCGCTGGAGGAGGAAATGTTCCGGAACTAATGGAGCTGGAATTATCTTCCTTATCCCAATTCCAGGATGTGGCAACTCCAGTAACATTTCGAATCTATGCATTCGTAGACAACTTCATGACTCCTAATAATTTCAACAGCAGCGCCCGCCCACGCATAGACAACATCCTGTTTGAAGGAAGTGTCAACGCCATCCCGGAACCGACTTCCGCGATTCTTTTGCTCACAGCATTGACGGGTATGACCGTATTTTCTTCCCACCGCCGACGTTAAATAACACCCGCTAAATCACCCATGTCATGACGCCACGCATGCCATTTTTTTCTCACCGTGGATTTTCCCTGGTGGAAATACTTTGTGTGATTGCGGTTCTGGCACCAGGACCAGGCGCATCTTCTTTTTCTCGATGGCCATGTAGAAACATTTTCCAATACAGAAAATGACCGTGCAGCCCTCACACAACTCTGGGCAAAATTCTGGAGCGATTATGCTCAAGCATTACCATAACTTAACAAACATCATTCACCATTTTGTTCGAAAAATCCTCTACCTCTATGCCAAAAAAATCTGTGTTCATCTACGGATCTCTTTCTGTTTTGAATTGAGGGGTATGAAACCGAAATTTGTTCTTAAAAAACTTAAATATCCACCAATTCGATATTTCTTTTCCAATTTACTTCAGCTTGAACAGCAGCTCTCTATTTTATGAAAACAAAATTTTTTTCCCAACACCTGCTCACCGCAAGCATTTGCCTGTGCCTGGGCTTTGCAACTTCCGCCATTTCTGCTGCCGAGAAGCCGTTGATGCCGGTACATTCGCTTTCGGAGTTTGGTCCCATTCAGACACAAGAAGAGGCCGCCACAACTGCGGAAAAGGCAATCCAACAAATAGAGAAAAACGGAGGGGGGTTTGTCGTGTTGGATTCGAATACCGCAGCCGATTTCCTTCCTCCGAATCATAAACAGTCCGGTATCAACCACCCTGCTGTCGGGTTCCTGGATTTCCGTCAGGGGAAAATTCGTTTCTCGCCCCCATCTCTTGGATTTCGAATCCCGTCTGAACCCGCAGGTTATGCCTCTGTGTTTCTGGACAGAACAATCAATCAGGAAACGATCAACCCAAATGGAAAAGATTATATCGCACGAATTTCCAGCAGTCTTGTGCAAGGTTCCGCATCCTATTTTCAGGAAATCATGGAGCAGGAAAACTTGCCCGACTCTTCCCTGGTGCGTGTTTATCCCACCACAACGACCGGGCTTTATCCGGGGATGCACCTAAGCGTCTTTAGCGGAGATGCACAAACCAGTCGGGGTAATGAATTCACTTCCACCAGCCAGCTTCCCGCAACCGTAAAAAGCCTGGGATGGGATAAAGATAAAAAACTGTCCTATGCCGATCTGGAATTTGCAAAAAATGCCTCTCCCGGAAAAATCCTTCGCATCATCAATAAGTCCGGAGCAGGCGCATTGGTTTTGTCCGATACACGCAACACCGATTCCGAAGGGTTCACATTTTCCATCAGAAGCAATCAATTTGGTGTAGGCGATAATTTTGCGCTCAATATGTATTATGCCTACATGGGAAATATTATGTCCACGATGGGCGATGAAGGTGGAAACGCATTTACGGTTGATATCTGGCAGCTTCTGGACAGTTTTCTTGGTCATGTAGAATCCTGGGACGCCACACGTCAGGAACTGGTTTTTACCACCGATTCTTTACAAGTAAATACACTTGGCACATCCAGACCTTTAATCAATCTGAACCCTTCCAAATGGGTGACACAGGGGAAGGCCGTGGTTCATACCAGCAATAACCCGGAAGCAGTAACCGGTGAAAAAGAATTTGTGACGGGAATCGATACAAATTGGAACGAACAGATTGTCGGTCGATATTTTGCTTTGGATGATCCTACGGAATATGCAGGATTTGCCAGAGAGGGGCAAAAAACGTTCTGGAAGCATGCCCTTCGTGGACGCACCGTTCGTCGCTGGTGGAAAATCACCCGTTATGAAAAAACAGAATCCGGCGAAGACCGTCTTTGGGTAGAACGCATTCGCTGGAAAGGGTATAACCGAACAGCTCCCAGTCTTCTGGTTTCCGAGAATGCAGGCACGCCCCTTTCTTATATCATCGCTCCGGGTGCTCCTGTCGTAAATATCAGCGATGCCTTAACTTCCGTAAATAAAATACAGGTAAAAGAAGCACCCGTCATGGCTTCCAAGTCCGATAAACGCTTGATCCGTCTCGCCCCCACCAGCAGTACGGCAACCGCTCTGGACTTCGAGCCCGGCGACCCGGTTGAACAGGCCGTAGGTCCGGATCCTTCTCACCCCAACGGATACCGCGTACGACATCGTCAAGCAATGCCAGGCATCCGAAATGAAGCCAGTTTTCTCTCTATCAACAACGGCAATTATCCCATCTATGCAGCACTCAGCGTCCAGGGATCTCACGACGACATGCATGCAGCTCACCACAATAAATTCCGTTATGGAGTCAATATTTCCGCAACTTCCGATGCTGCCCTCCGTGTAGCTCAAAAAACATCCCAGGCAGCTCTCTTGCTGGAGTCCCCAGCCCTCACCGATACCCAATCGATTGTCTGGAAACATCAAAATAACACCGCTCGATTCTATTACGATTTCCAGCGCGAAGCATTTATCCAAACGGCTAAAGAGCTGAATCTCTCTCATGCCTCCCTCACACAGGCCAGTGGGTTATCTGCAACTTCTGCCCAGGCGCACAATCTTCGCGGAATCAACATCTCTGTTCCTGCAGAAAAAACACAGATCCATGTCGCATTCGAACACCCGGAACCAGACGAAAATTATTCTCTCATAGTCCAGCCATCCTGGCTGACACCATCCGCTGTGGTGAAAAAAAATCCTACCGGATTTGAAGTCCATTTCAGCACCCCCGCTCCCGAGAACGCAACAATTGACTGGCAATTGATCCGGTAGTTTTACCCATCCCCATACCAAATATTTTTTAAATAAATTTTATATTTTACATCAGATTTAACACAAATGAACATTCACTATTACGAACCGCAGAAAGCGGATAAGAGCGGACTGATCGAAACTGAGATTGCAATTTTTGGGGCAACTTCCGCTGGGGTGACTGCGGCCATACAGGCGAGTCGAATGGGAAAAAAGGTCGTGATTCTGGAAGCTGGCGGACATTTAGGGGGCTTGACAACAGGAGGATTATCTCGCACGGATTCCGGGAAGAAATATTTTGTCGGAGGGTTATCGCGTGAATTTTATCGTGCCTGTGGGAAGCATTATGGAAAAGAAGAAGAATGGAATTTTGAACCCCATGTTGCTTCCCGGATTTTCCGGAACTGGCTTGATGAAGCAGATGTCCCTGTCTTTTACTACCAGTACCTTCAAAGCGTGCAAAAGGAAGGGCGTCAGATAAAAGAAATCCAGATGGAAAGCGGCCTTCGTGTTCGTGCGAAGATTTTTCTCGACTGTTCCTACGAGGGAGATCTGATGGCTGCGAGTGGAGTTTCTTATCATGTCGGGCGGGAAGGAAATGCGCGTTACGGCGAACTTTACAACGGAAATTCTTTTGCCATTATCCATCAGTTCGACCGTTTTGTAGATCCTTATAAAACCCCCGGCGATTCTTCCAGTGGATTGCTTTCAGGAATCGAAGACGCTCCCCCTATGGATCCTCTGTTCGAAGATCATCGCATCCAGGCGTACAATTTTCGTTTGTGTCTGACACAGAATCCCGACAACCGCATTACTTTTGAAAAGCCCGAAGGCTATTGTGAAGAAGATTACGAATTGCTCGCACGCTATTTCGAAGCCGGATGGGCAGAAGAATTTATTCGTTTCGACCCCCTGCAGGGCGAAAAAGTGGATATGAATAATCACGGCGCATTTTCTACCGATTACATCGGAGCCAACTACGGTTGGCCAAATGGAAGCTATGCCGAACGCGAGAAAATTTTTCAAAACCACCTGCGTTATCAAAAAGGATTGATGTATTTTCGCTCACATAGTTCTCGTGTCCCTGCGGAGACCCGGGAAAAAATGCTCACCTGGGGACTGGCTGCCGACGAATTTACGCAAACAGCTAACTGGCCCCCTCAATTATATATTCGTGAAGCCCGACGGATGATCAGTGAAATCGTCGTGACTGACCGTTATTGTCTGGGGATCAAGCCTGCAGAGGAAATTGTCGGTGTAGGCTCCTATCAAATGGACTCCCATAACTGCCGTCGTCTGGTGTATCAGGGGCGCGTCATGAATGAGGGGGACGTCCAGGCGCGGGTCCACCCATACGGGATTCCCTGGAAAAGCATTTTGCCTCGTGAAGAAGAAGCAGAAAACCTCTTGGTTCCGGTTTGTGTTTCCGCCTCGCACATCGCTTTCGGATCCATCCGCATGGAACCCGTGTTCATGATTCTCGGACAAAGCGCCGCAACCGCCGCAGCCCTCGCGCTCGAAGAAGGCTGCAGCCTCCACAACCTTCCTTACAACAAACTCCACACCCAATTGGAAAAAGACGGCCAGATCCTGCATACTGATAACCCACAATAAAAGGAATAAATCAAGACAATCGGCGCTAAAAGGGCAACCTATGTCAGAGGTTTTCCCACCACACGGGAAAAATTTGGAGTGCGGAGCTCTGCACCGCTTTGGTTCGAATGACGTGTGAGTTTCGCCATGCGAAGGTTGTTCGTACATCCCATTCGTGATGATCCAAAGCAGCGGAAACCGCCGCACTCCAAATTCGCCCCTTCCCATTCGAAAAGTAAGGAAGCGCTTACGCATCTGTCCCTAATTCCACGCCCGGACACTGTTTACGGCTCTGTCCCTAATAAAACGCTCGAACACTGTTTACAGCTCTGTCCCTAATAAAACGCTCGGACACTGTTTACGGCTCTGTCCCTAATAAAACGCTCGGACACTGTTTATGGCTCTGTCCCTAATAAAACGCTCGGACACTGTTTATGGCTCTGTCCCTAATTCCACGCCCGGACACTGTTTATGGCTCTGTCCCTAATTCCACGCCCGGACACTGTTTACGGCTCTATCCCTAATTCCACGCCCGGACACTGTTTATGGCTCTGTCCCTAATTCCACGCCCGGACACTGTTTATAGCTCTGTCCCTAATCCGACAACCTCCTAAAAAAATCTTGCCAACCTTAATTCATACGCATAAATTCATACGTATGTTTAGTTCCCACCCAATTATCAGAACTTTATAAGGAATTTTATGAAAACGATTTTTTGTAGTCTATTAGCTGGGAGTTTTCTTTTTCCTGCTATGATCTGGGCGCAAACGCCGTATGTTACGGACGCCAACACATTATTTCTTTATCATTTGGATGAAACGAGTGGAACGACAGCGACTGACAGCAGTGGGAATGGGCGTCATGCGACCTATGGTTCTGCGGTTACGATCAACCTGCCTTCCCAGCCGGGATTAGATACCTCTATTAAAGGGGCGAATAATCTGAGTGGAAGAACGACCTGGAAAGATACCGCGAACCCGGATGGCCAGGATTCTTTCCTGTATCACCTGACAGAAGGCAGTTTTACTGTTGAAGCCTGGGTGAGACTGGATGAAGATTTTGATTATGAAACCAACAGAATGATTGTGGTCATTCAACCGGATGGTCAGGCTCTCGCCGATTTTTCGTTTTCCATTCGCCGCAGATCATCTGATGATGGTGGAACGTATCATCTTGCTGTGGGAGATAAAAATGGGCCGAATAGAGCATGGTCATTTAATACCCCATTAGATTGGGAATTAGGTGAATGGTATCATGTTGCAGTGACCGGGACTCCGACCGGAACGCCGGGACAATGGAACTATAAATTTTATAACAATCAGGTCGGCGATTCTGTTACTCCAACAGCCATCCACAGCAGCAATAACACCATGCTTGCTCCCCGGGACACCCTTACCCAATTACGGACCTTGGAAATTGGCAATTATTATGGAGGTTCCGGATTGGGTTATTTGCCCGGGCAGATTGATGAAGTCCGTATTTCCAATATTGCACGTACGCAATTTGACACCCTGGCGGTCATTCCTGAACCCTCCAGTCTGCTCCTTTGGGGAGTAGGGATTGGCTGCATTGCACTCCGCAGGCGACGAAACTAAACGTCATTCCAGACATTTCCCCCCTTTCTTTTTTCATGCCTAAAAACACTTTAAATCCTGTTTCACAAAAACGCATTCCATTATACCGTCAGATCGCGGAACAAATTCGTACCAGCCTGGCGGACAAACGTCCGGGAGATCGTTTGCACACGGAAATGGAGTATGCTAAAAAGTTTGATGCATCTGTTTTTACAATTCGTCAGGCGGTGAATGAGCTGATTCAGGATGGACTCATAGAAAAGCGTCAGGGAAGCGGGACTTTTGTTTCTGCAAAATCGCCGCCACAAAAACATGTAGCCGTCCTGCTGGATGTCGATATCACCAGTGAAAACCTTTCGCCTTCGTTTATAAAGTTGGCGCATGAGACACGAAAAGCATTACGCAAGTTAGGTCTGCCAAGTCGCCCCTACCTTGGAGAGCTTCCGTTGGGGATAGAACCCACCGGGCTCACTTGTCAGGACTTACTGGATGACATTGCCATGGACCGTATATCCGGTGTCATCAGTTCCTTTACAAAACGTTCGCCTGAATGGACCGATATACTTCTCAGTAAAAATATTCCTGTCATTGATCCTGAATATTTCCACATCGACCGTCGGAATATCCATCGTGAACAGGAATTTTTGCGAGCTGCATTTGAATATTTTATCAAGCGTGGCAGAAAACATGTTGCTCTTTTAATATGGGAGAGTCCGACCGATGGTCTCTATTTTTTCAGCAAATCGTTTCTGTGTCTCGCCCGGGAATACGGCCTGCATGCAGATCCTCACTTCATGGATAACGGTACGAATGGATGGGAAAAAGGGATGGCATGGGAACGCTTTCGGGACATCTGGCGTTGCAAAAAAGAGAAACCGGATGCGTTGATCATTGGGGATGACATGCTGTTTGAAGATTGCCAGAAAGCCATTCTGGAATTGGGAATCGAGGTCCCGAAAATGATGGATGTGGTTGTCCATTCTTCCGATGCCGTACCATTGACCCCTCAATTTCCTGTTTTTAACTGGCAGCTTCAAATAAAAGCGATGGCAGAGAGACGTGCTGAAGAAATGCTGGCACTGATTGAAGGCCGCACGACTCCTGATTATACCAGCGCCCCTCACAAGATTTTTATCCACAAAGGAAATCTTCAGGATCTCGAATCCTGTTCCGACTACAACATGCTGCCGGCTTCCGCAGTCCACCCCCTGTAAGTTCAAAAATTCAAAAAAAATGTTTATGAAATTTTTTATTTTACCTGCACTTTTTCTCACCGTCGCAACCCTTCAGGCACAAACCCCATATGCGCCAGATGAAAATACTTTGTTTTTGTACCACTTCGATGAAGACGACATCACTCTACCCGCGATGGATGCAAGTGAAAATGGCCGTCACGCCACGTTCGGCCCCAATGTCCTCGTGGGGCAGGAAGCTTTATCCGGACTCGGAATGTCCCTCATGTCCACCGACAACCTCGATGCCCGTATTTCCTGGGTCGATATGGACAAAGCCAATGGGAAAGATTCATTTCTTTATAGTCTCGCAGAAGAAGACCTGACCATCGAAGCCTGGGTGAAACCCACAGAAGAATTCGCAAATTTCACTTCAGGAAACAGATTCCTGCTCGTTGTTCAACCGGACGGAGTTGGACAAGTCGATCTCTCTGTCAGTATCCACGCGGCCGATGGAAAGTACTATCTGGCAGTAGGAGACAAAAGTGGTCCTAATCGTGTATGGACGCATACCAACCCGTTAGAATGGGAAATCGGCGAATGGTATCATGTTGCCATCACCATCGAATTCGCAGAAGAAGGGCACAGCTATTATACATTTTATGTCTCAAAAGCAGGTGACTCCATGAACCCGATCGCACATTACACCCGCAAACACACTGCGTTGGAACCGCAAGACGAATTTACCCAACAAAGAACACTGGAAATCGGCAACTATTTCGGAAATTACGGGAAAAGTTTCTTCCCGGGACAAATCGATGAAGTCCGTATCTCCAATATTGTCCGATCAGAATTTGAAACCTTACTTCCGCCTGATTCAGCACAATAAAAAATCCTCCTTTTATGGAAAGACCAACTATGAAAACTACATTTTTCAGTCTCATCACTGCACTGGCATTTGTACCCGTTGCCTGGACTCAAACTCCTTACGTAGCCGATGCCAATACGTTATTTCTTTACCATTTTGATGAAACATCTGGTTCAACTGCAAATGATAGCAGTGGAAATGGACGCCATGCGACTTATGGGACTTCCGTCATTCTTAACCAGCCCTCTTTGCCGGGATTAACAAATGCAATTAAAACCACCTATACGGAAAACAGTCCGCAAGGACGCGTGACCTGGAAAGACATCGCAAATCCAAATGGGGAGGATTCCTTTTTATACAACCTGACTTCAGGAGACTTCACCGTTGAAGCCTGGATTCGACTTGATGAAACTTTTGATCCGGGCAATAAAACGATCATTGCCATTCAACCGGATGGCACGAATACCAGAGATTTTTCATTTGGAATTCATCGCAGATCACTGGAAAATGGTGGCACCTATCATTTAGCGGTAGGAGATACGACAGGTCCCAATCGGGCATGGAGCATTGGAAAACCCATCACTTTGGAACTAGGTACCTGGTACCATGTTGCGGTCACGGGCACCAAACTGAATGACACACAATGGAGTTATAAATTTTATTATAACCAGGCCGGAGATTCCAGTACACCAGACCCTTTATATACGAACACCAACACCTATCTTGCACCCGATGAATCCACAAATCTACGATCCTTGGGCATTGGAAGTTATGGTGCCTGGGGATTAGGGTATTTTCCTGGGGCAATTGATGAAGTCCGTATTTCCAATATTGCACGCACGCAATTTGATACACTCGCTGTGATCCCCGAACCTTCCAGCCTGCTTTTAATCGGTCTTACTCTCGGTCTGGCACCTTTACGAAACAGACGCCCTTAAGAACATTTTACAAAAAACTTTTTTACATATCGTTACTAACTTTAAATTTGCCATGAAAAAATTCCCCCTTTTATTTGCTATATCCTTACTTTCGATTTTTACTATTACTTCTCAAGCAGAACCGCCCACAGCTAATCCGGCTGCCGACCCACAGCCCAGGGACGCACAATGGTGCCTCGACAGCCACGAGCGCCTCAATCAAAAAGCTTTGAATAATGCATTTGATGTCATTTTAATTGGTGACTCCATCACCTGGGAGTGGGAGGCCAATAAAGATACCGGACTCAAAGTCTGGCCACAGTTAAAAGAGTTTAATCCCGGAACTTTTGCGATCAGCGGGGATCGGACAGAGCATGTTCTTTGGCGCCTGTTAAACGGGAATCTGAATCTCCCGACGGCTCCGAAAGTTGCAGTACTGATGATCGGAACCAACAACACCGGACAAAGACAGGATTCCCCCGAGCAGATTGCGGGAGGAACCAAAGCCATTCTGGATGAAATTTCAAAACGTTTCCCCGATATTGAAATCCTGCTTTATGGGATTTTCCCGCGTGGTGCATCTCCCAAAAATGCGACTCGTAAAAATAATGATGCGGCGAATCAATTGGTTAGCCAGTTTGCGGATGGCGAGAAAATCCATTATATTAATATAAATAAAGAGTTTCTGCATCCCGACGGGACCTTGAACGACGCTTGTTTTCGTGATGGGGTGCATTTAAGCGAAGCAGGATACCAGGTCTGGGCGGATTCTCTTAAAACCGAAATTCCGAAAGTTGGGGCTTTATGAAAACGTCAAAACAAGGATTTACATTGCTGGAACTGCTCGTCGTTCTCGCGATCGTGATTATTCTTGCGATTTTGTCAGCCGGAGGAATCAAGAATGCACTTGAGAAAGCACGCATGACTCAATGTATCGCAAATCTCAAGACCCTGTGGCAAGGAACTATGGCTTATGCGAATGAGCATGATGGCGCACTCCCCGTCGATACAAAAAACAATGCGACCGGAATGAGCTGGTACATGGAATTGCATCAGGGATCTACAAAATATGTCCCACACCCTGGTTATGGCAGTCGCAAGGCTCCCTATTTTTGTAAAGCAAACAAACCGGTGTCAGGAACCGGGAATGTGGGCTGGACCAATTACGCCATGAATTCCAACCTGCAGGTATATGGGTCCAACCTGGGGAAAGTTCCGGAAGGAGAAGACGCAGATGCATTCAAAGGATCCCGTCATGGCAGCCGTTTGATTGCCTTGCCAAATAAAGCCCTTTATCTCGATTCTTCCGATGGCAAGGGCGGTTCCTGGTACACGGTTGCCGGCGCCCGATATAATAAAAACTGGACGGATACTCACGCAGTCCACGGCGATCGCGTCAATGTTGTTTTTTTAGACGGACATATTGAATCACCAAAAGTATTCCCACGCACCATCAATGCCGACGGCGACCTCAACGAGCTGAAAGCAAGCTGGTTCTGGCCCATCGAAGAACCAACCAATTAATTTACTCCACACCACTCGTGTTCAAACCCAATCTGAATAGACACTAATTTACCCCATGAAACAAAAATTTTTCACCGTTTTGAGCAGAAATTTTTTTGCCCCACTTCAAAAAAAATCTGCGATAATCTGCGATAACCTGCGGATCCCTTCCTGTTTTAACATCGCACCCGTTATCATATTCCTTTTATTTGGAAATTTTATCTCCATGCAGGCACAGAACGAACCTAACCGGCAACTGGCATTTTATGAAATTACAAATGTCAGTGGCAAATCCGATGGGAATGGACGTTTGCCCGATACCGTCTGGCAAAACATCCCTGTGACACATATTGGCTATGTGTATTGGAAAATGGAGCCCATTCCATCGGACTTAAAAACGGATCTGCAAATTGCTTATGACGATCAAGGAATTTATTTAAAAATCACGAACTATGATGAGAACCTGGATAAAATCCGTGCGCACATTTTGAAACGGGGGAATCCCTCTTTATGGACGGATGATTGTATTGAGTTGTACATTGACCCGCAGGCAAGCGCCGTTGGCTATATGGTTTTCACCATTAACAGTCTTGGGGTGCAAATGGAGCGGAAACAACAGGACACCGCTGTTTCTATTAATGAATGGCGCGGAGACAACTGGCAGACCTGGGCCTCCAAAACAGAAGATGCATGGGTCATAGAAATTTCCATTCCTTTTGCAGATATGGATGCGACAGCAGAGCCGGGATCTTTCTGGATGTTCAATGCGGTGCGTTATGCTTATTCCAGCGGAAAATTCCAGGGAGCAACATGGTCACCCGGAGCCAATTATGCCAAGCCCGGCTATTTTGGTTATTTATATTTCGGCGATAAAGAAACGACTTCTGCCAAAGCCGTTGCAAACCTGTTACAGGAAAAAGTCACTCCCCCCTGGATCATTTCTGTAAATAATAAAATTTTGTGGTACGAAGGAGAAGAGAAAGTAGAAATCCTGTCTCCTCCGGAAGCCGGAGAAACAGCACTCCAGGCAGCCGAAAATATTTTCACAAAACTCGAACCATTTCAGGAAAAAAATCCAGAACTTGCAGAGCAGCTCAACCAATTAAAACAAGAAACCAAATCGCTCACTTTTCCGGATGCAGACACCGCACTGGAAAGTATGCGAGAAATTTCAAATGTTACCCAGCAGGCATGGATGTTGTATTGGAATGCCAGCATTGAAGCACTTATCAACACTGAAGTCGAAAACTAGAATTACTTTTTGCCATGAAATTTAAATTACCCTTCACGCTTTCTCTCGTTGCATTACTGGGCATGAGCACACTTGCCGCAAACACACGGATGGATGGAGAATTTCTCCATGAAGTTACCAGCGAATTTGCGACACCCCATCAGGAATGGGCAGCCACTTTCCAGGAAGGAACCATCAAGGCACTTTTCATTACTCCACGTCGCTTTGGCGCACGAGAAGTCGTAGAGCTTGCTCAACGTATCGACCTGGATTATGAAACAATCGTCGCCGCAAATTTTTCTAACCTCTCGGTCGATAGTGTTTATGAAGCAGGTGTTCTCGGGACATCCGCATTTGAAAAAAATACCGAAGTCCTCAAAAAGGTTCGTGATTCTTATGATGTAATCGTACTTGCGAACGTCACATTTTCTGCACTTTCAGCAGAAGCGCAGTATCACATTTTAAAACAAGTTTCTGAAGGAGCCGGACTGGTCATTGTTTACCGCCAGAATTTTCCCTTTCCGAAAGTCATGCAGAACCCGGTCGATGACTGGCAACAAATCCTGGCCATGGTAGATACGAAAGCGCTGCCCGGCGTGGCGGCAACCATGGCGACAGACAAGTTATTGCAGACTTACCAATTTGGAAAAGGCCGCATCGCAGTTCTTCCCTACCCCGCTCCACAAACACGCCTTGGACTCACTTCGTATGAGAAATATTCTGTCCATGGATGGCGAGCGAAATACGAAAACAGCCTGGCTCTCGCAGGTCGCACGATCCAATGGGCCGCCGGACATAACATTTCCGCATCCATACAGCCTAACATCGAAAATGATACACTGAAACTCTCCACAAATGCACTTTCCAGTGGCGCCGCATGGCTGCGTATCCGTAATATCAAGGATGATATTATCTGGCAAAAAGAAATTTCTCTCGGAGAAAATCCGGAGCATGAACTCGCACTTTCGGACCTGCCGGCCGGAGAATATTATCTGGATATCCGCTGGGGAACAGACTCAAAAGTCGCAGGATTTGGCGTATTCCATTTTGAACGCGCATTCATTGGCGGCAGCGTTGCAGTCCAGACAAATAAAAATTCCTATGAGCAGGGCGAAAACGTTACGGTCGAAATCTCCCTGGAAAAACCACTCGAACAGGATACAGAAGTTTTAATCACAATTAAGGATTTGCCTGCGCAAAACTTGTGGAAACAACAGATCGTAAAGCTGCCCCAGGGAACGCAATCTGTCAGCGCCAGTTTTCAGGATATTCATATCCCGACAGTTGCCGGGTTAATTGAAGCACAAATTCTTGCTGACAAAAAACTGTTGGCAGAAACATCCCGGATTACTTACTTCCCGCGTAGAGAGATTGAATTATTCCCTACAATTTTATGGGAAAATTTACCGAACGAACTTTCTGAAATGTACGCAGCGCAACTGGATCAAAGTGTACATGATGCTGCGGCATTAAGTCACCCGGGGAATGAAGGAGAAGCGGGGAAATTATCTGCTCTTTTTAACCAGAGATTTATCCCGTATATGACACGTATTGGCCTTGGTGCTGGTGAAAACGGGGAAACCCTTTCCAATTTCTGGCTCGGCATGAAAAAGGAGGATGTAGAAAAAGCAACGAAAGGTGATGGTTCTATTCATAACTCGGCAGTTCGTGATTTCTGGAAGAAAAACATCGAAGAAAGAATCAAGGGCCTGCCGGAAGTTGGTCCGATGATTTATACACTCGGTGATGAAAACTATTTTTCCTATGAAGCAGGGTACTCCGAAGCCGACAATGCTGCTTTCCCGAAATTTCTTCAAAAGTTGTATGGCGACATCGCAACGTTGAATAAGGAATGGGGGACATCTCATACGGATTTCGAAGCAATCGGACATCCCACTCCCACTGAGATGCGCGACCAGGAATTATACCCGTTGTGGTATGCGCATCGGCGTTTCATGGAAGAACAATATGCCGAGACGCATCATTATCTTGCAGAAGTCATTAAAGAAATTGACCCCAAGGCGCTGGTTGGTGCCGAAGGCTCTGTGCCAGGAAATATCGAACTGACCACCAGCAAACTGGATTTCTGGGGGCCTTATAAAAATATCGTCGGTGATGAATTGCTACGCTCTGTCGCTTCCGAAAAATTAAGAACAATTTGGTGGGGGTACGGCAATGAATTCCTGGCATATCCCTTATGGTCGCCTCTCCTGCGGGGCAGCATTAATGGTAATTCCTGGTATTCCAGCTCGATTGAAGCTATCAGTGGCTTGATGAGTTCCGACTTTTCTTTGGCGGAATATTATAAAAATGAAAGAAAACCATTTGTGGATGCCCTTAATCAGGGAGTGGCGCAAGCGCTGATTTCCACTCCGCTCAAACCACATGGCATTGCTGTCCTTTGGAGCCATGCAAGTTATAGTGCTTCTTTCATGGACGATCGTTTCCTTAGTCCACAGGATTCAAATATTTCGTTGATAAATTATCTATACGAAACAGGATTGAATTTTGACCTTCTGACGTCCTCCCGTATCGAAGAAGGGGCATTGGAAAATTATAAAATTCTTTACCTCTTCGGCGCAACCGCACTCTCGGACAAAGAAACAAATGCAGTGAAGCAATTTGTTGAAAACGGTGGAGTGGTTGTGGCAGATATCAATCCCGGAATTCTGAATGCTTCTTGTGGTCCACGCGAGAAAAGTAGTTTAGCCGAAGTTTTTGGCACAGATCGCTTGAAAGGCAAAGCACCACTGCGAATGAAAAAGGTGAGCGTGGATACACAAGTCCGCGACGTGGAAATTTCTTTTACCGCAGCAAAAGCTTATCAATCTTCCGAAGCGCCTGTGTTTTCGGTCAACGAATTCGGAAAAGGGTTGGCCATTTTGCTGAACTTCAATTTGAGTTCCGCTGCCAATACCACGGATGGAAGTTTAGATGACTTGTTACTTCCACTTCTGAAACTAGCAGACATTTCTCCGGAAATTAAAGTGGATGGAATTTCCAAAGAGCGACTGCTCTTGAAAATTCGTGAAAATGAAGAAAACCAGGTAATCGGAATTTTGCCCGAAAGAAGCAACATAGGAAAAACGGCTACCCTCACCCTCCCTGCATCCGGCTGGGTGTATGAAGCCAATAAAGGCCTGATCGGAGAAACCGATACGATTAAGACAACGCTGGATATCCCCTTCAAAGTCTTTACGGTGTTTAAAGAAAAGCAGGAAGCGCCAGTTTTTGAAGTCAAAGATCCTACCCTCAAGCCGGGAGAAATCACCACCCTGGATTTAAGCCAGTTGTCAAAGCAGGGCGTCTATCGTCTGGAAGTCGCTCCAGCTGATAAACTCCCGATACAACGCTTCACAAAAGTCTTCACCGGCGATGCCGGAGACCAGCATGCAACCCTGCGCTTTGCCTTAAGCGATGCTCCGGGAAAATATCAGGTGAGCATCCATGATGCCCGCACCGGACTAACAACACAGCAGACAGTTGAGTTGTCAGAAGACAGCACCTCCACCGCATCTGTAACCTCAGTTGAAAATTGACATGAAAAAAATCCTGTCTATCAGCATGGGACTTTTGATGTCCTGCTCTACCTACTCCCAACTCCCGATCACGCGAGAGCTGGAAGATACCGGCGATCCAAATATCAAGAAACTCACCATGCGTTTCCCGCAGGGGTATATTGAATATCGAGGAGAAAAGGTAGAAAATGAGTCGGAGCTAAAAAACAGATTGTTCGGGCTAAGTTTTCAACGCCCCGAACGAACCAATGGCGGTTGGGACCTCTGGAAATTTCTCAATGTGATCCTGCATGTCGAAGGCAAGCCTATACCGATTATTCATCAGCATTTACTGGATCAGGTTGAGATTCTGGAAAACGAAAGTCGCATGCTGATCAAATTTCGTTGGCACATGGCGGAGAGTAACGCAGCGCTGAATGTTTTTCTCGCCTGGTTCCCCGCGCAAGCGGACTGGGTATTTGTCAAAGTCCAGGCAGAAGGAGAAACAACTTCGCTGCATCAGGTGATATTCAGTGCATTTCCTGGCAACTCTGCCGGGCCGGAAGAACGTGAACGCTGGTTCGCAGCCAATAATATCGAACAAAAATTGTCTATGAAACGAACGGAACTCCCGACAGATACCCAGGGGGTTGTATTTTTTAATAAACTCGCTCAACAGGACGCAGGCTGTCTCCTGGTATTCGGAAACATGCCGATTCAGACATTAAAAGTTCTAGGCAGTTATAATGTAC
>CAKUMP010000008.1 GCA_934667795.1 uncultured Chthoniobacterales bacterium
GGTGAGACATAATAGGTCTGTGGTGAGGCGTAGTCCTGAGGGGTTTGAAATTGGATGGTTTGGGGTTCGCTTTTATTCCCGGCAAAGTCCAGGAGTGTCACGCTTGCTTCATATTGCTGTGAGGGGGATAATTTTCCAAGAGAGACATGACGTTCAATACCGTAAAATGATTCCTGAAGGAATGACATATCGAAATATTCTCCCATGATTTCAAATTCCATAGCGGGAGAAATATTCTGAACCGGGCCATCGGGCAATGCGCGGAGAGTGACTTTAGCGAACGTATTTTGTTTTGGAGATTGCCAGAGCAGAGTTGCCCCATGAGGACTGAGGCCTGCGATCTGCAGGTTTTCGATGCTCATCTGAGTGCTGCGATCTTCTTCCCGTGCCCCAACCGGCCCGAAATCAGAACCTGCAAATGCTAGCGGCGATGCAGGAGGAAGAGAAAAATCAGGACCAAAGGAAAACGCTGAAGTGCTGTGGTTAAAGGCAGTAACTAAAACGCCTTCAGGTGCCTGTAGCGAAGTATTGACCAATAGGTTTTGTGTAAAAAAAACTTTTTCTTTCCCGGATAGTGTCACGCTTCCTGTAGAAAACGTATTGCGATCAAGTTGTACATTTTCACTTTCGTTAATGACGGTAGAAGTATTTTCAAACACACAATGTTGAATGCGTAAGCCATAGATTTTTTCTGCCTGGAGAGACGTCGATTGAAAATGAAGCCCGTCGATTTCGACATGTGTAGCGCCTGGTGAAACATTTAAATCGAGTTTGGTACCGATGCTTCCGGTGATTTTCCATGCTCCGGTAATGATCACCTCGTGTGAGCGTCCGTAAGCGCGGATGCGCATCGGTTCCTCTTTGGAAATTCCGCCTGTTGTAAGTTCGACGGCTTCCGTGTAAGTACCAGGGAGAAGGTAGATAGTAGATCCGGCAGGAGCGATGTCCAGAGCAGCAGCGATCGAAGGAAATGGGCTGCTCTTGGTGAGCCCATCGGTTGCTGTTTTTCCTTGTACGGGGGCAACATAAAAAACCGGAGCAAAGCCCGGATGTGCACCTTTCCCGAGGGCCGGACTATCGGACTGAAGGCGAAAATCATGATAGGCAGGGTCTGCAAATTGAGGGTCTTCAGAAAAATCTACCGGATGAAGCAGGTTACTTTTGCGTTGTATTCCGATTGGATCTGCTGCTTCCCAGGGGCTTCCTCCGGCATTGGGATTTTTACGAAGATACATGCCATCACGAGGACCGGGACGGGAAACAAGATAGGTGTTATTGTATCCCGCAAATTTCGCAGGGTTTGCATTTCCGCGAACTACATTATGACGAAAAATGTTGGTTGGGTTTTCGCCGTATTTATTGCGGTAGGCATTTTTTGTGAATCCGTCGGCAATATTATTTTCGATGAGCACATACGCCGATCGGCTATACAGAGACAGGTCCACGGGTTCCGGAACATCGGTATAATCTCCATTTCGAGGCCCATTCAAAAAACAGTGGTTGCCACGAACCGTTACATGATCTGCTTCATAACGAAGTTGAATGCCATGCTGGTTATTTGCAAATACTTCGTTGTTTGAAATTAAATGGTTGGAGCCGGACACATGGATGCCGGAGCGTTTATTGCAAAAGGCACGACAATTTTTGACTTGAACATTTTCTGTCTCTTTTTCAATGAGAATTCCGTGTCCGCCTAAAGTCACGGAAAGGTTTTCTATCTGAATATAGGATTGGGCGATTGTGATAGCGGGGGTATCGGATTCCAGCCAGAATTCCAGTTGGTTCGCGGGATGTGTTCCACTGGATCGCAGGTAGAGCGTAGAAGTTTCGGAGTCATAAAACCAGGAGCCGAGTCGGCGAAGGCATTCTTCCAGGCTACCAACACGTTTCAAACGCAGGCGGCTACCGGCTTCCCACAGAGCGGTTTCTTCGGAGATCTCGGAAACTTTGGTGGAGAAAACTTCCGGAGCATCTGAAACAGCCTCCCAGTTTGCTTTCAATGGTTGCCCGGCATTGATGACCACGATTTCATTTGGGGCGCCGCGCAGGATAACTGGTTTTCCTGGTTCTCCGCTTTTCGGAAAGTGAAGTTGTTCGAAATAAACGCCACCGGGGATTTCCACGATGTCGCCAGGTGAGGCATTGTTAAGAAGGGATTGAATATTCATCGGCTGGCTATACGTAAATGAAAGATTTCCGTAAAAAAAGAAAATACAAAAAAGGAGAAAAAGAATTTTGAAGAGCAATCGTTTCATGGCTTTCGTTCCTGAAGAGTGGCGGATACTGTTCCATGCCCGGAAATAGTTCCGTTTAATGAATGGTCAAAAAGGAAAATTCCCAGCACATGCGCATCTTCATGTGTGGTCTGGGATACTTCCGGCTGGAAATTTTCTTTGTATCGATCGATGGAAGAAAAACGCAAGCCGGCGATAAATGCATTTAGCGGTTGCTGTCCTTTGGCATTTGCTCCCAGGGTAAGTTCTGCGTTAGCAGGTGCAGGTAAAAATGGATTCGTGGCAACCGGAAGAGAAGACGTGTTTTCATCGGTTTCATCTACTTCATCCAAAACCTCTGTGGCTCCAAAGATCGCGCCATTTATAAAAATTTTCCATTGAAAATTTTCTCCTCCGCCTGCCCATTGGATTGCGATATGTGTCCATCGATCGTTTTCCAGAACCATTCCGGCATTGGTTTCAAACGATGAACGGACTTCGCTTTCTTGATCAGGCTCTGCGGTCACAGTAAGAGACATTTCACCATGCCGGTGCAACAGCGCTTCCCAAGTGCCGGTTTGAAGGATCGTTCGTATGGCGCGAGAGTTATCAAAATGCATCACACTTGATGTCGCGGGGCGTATCCAGAATTCGAGAGTCCCCTGATTCCGGGAGAGTAAGGTGTCTGCATGTGGGATAGTGAGATAACGCTCCTCATTGAGCATGATACCGGAAATGTCTGATAGTGCAGTTTCATCTGATCCATAGGCGGAATCGATAGTAAGCGAAGAATGGGCTTCCGGGAAATTTAATCCTGATGACGAGAGAACCGTTTCCGGAATTTCCGGGAGGAAAAAACGTTCTTCCTGTCCATAGGCAAAAAACGTTGGGATTCCGATAAATTGCACGAAGCGTGGAGCCGCTGCACGAAATGCCCAGAGCTTTCCGGCCATGTCTTCTGGCACTGAAATAGTTTTAGGTTCGGTTAAGCGATCACCCAGAAAAATAGTTTTTCCATCCGGCTGGCGGAGGTGGAGTGAGCCGGAGGAAAGAACCTGGAACGAGGTTGTTTCTTTTGGAACCTGAAAAAAGAGCCAGGTGGAATGATCCGGGGTAGCGGGCATGATACGGTTTCCCCATGCGCGTCCGCCGGGCCCTGCAATCAGACCGCCGGGCGCGACGAGTACCAGTTCAGAAGCATTTGTCCAGGTGACTTCCCAGGGAGCGCCATTTACGCCTGGATCAATCAGATAGGTCCCTTCGCGGGCATCGCTGGGAAGGGTTAAAAGATAGCGTGTAGGGATACTTGTCCGTGTCTCGAGTTGATCCGTAAAAACTTCTTTTTGGATATTTGAAACGACCTCACCGTTTTGTGTCAGGATGCGTGGGGCGAGTGGCTGCGGTGAACGCAAATCGATTTGTATGGCAGTATCGATAGGTTTTTTGAAAGCTGCCAGAACATTTCTTCCTTGTCCTGCCTGACGCGCAAAAGGAGTAAGTTCTACTTCCTTGCCTTTCCGCTTTTCGTATTCGACCAGAGCGTCCATAGCGAAAGCCATCCCGCCGAGTGGGTAAACATTGAGAGCAGAAACAGGGCCGAGCGTCGGGTAAAGCGGTTTCCAGCCTCTTCCGGTTTCTTTTCGATAATAAGAAATTGCGAGTGCCATATCGCGTGCCAGCGCACGGACAAAAAGCGGGTTGCCTGTGCGGTGATATGCTTCGCTCATTTGTTCGCCTGAGCTATTATAATACGTAAAAGGAAATTGCCCGGACGGGGCAGATGCCATGGTGGTTGCGCCTTTAATAATCGACTTCGCAGCGATCTCGTTATCCAGCACCTCTGCCACGCGTTGCATGGCACCTGATTTGATGCCGTATTTATGCAAGCGTGTCAGCTCGCGTTCTTCGGCGACTCCTTGAGGTGCATTCAGATCGGCGAGCCATTCGGTTTGTTCTTCAACAATTTTTTTCAACTCCGGATCAGCGCCGGTTTCCTGATAAACTGTCGCGAGATTTTTCAAAGAAGCAAAGGGACGCGTGCCTCGTAAAGGGGCTCGGCTTTTAGAGTTCCAAAGCGTTTTTACGGCTTCGGCATAGGCTTCCAGCATCTCATGCGCGGGGCGATAATCGGTCAGATAATAAAGGTATGCTAAGCTTCGCAGGTCGGTTCCGGATTGGGAATGAAAAGAACTGGTGTTTCCCCAGGGAACAGGCCCACTGGTTGTTGCATGATAAGTCCCTTTGATTTTTCGCGGAGCCGCCCAATGGACCATTCCAAAATCCAGACGAAAGCGTGTCATGCGATTTGCAACATCAAAATATTTTTTCTGACCGGAGCGAACAAACATTCTCCACAGGTGGGCATGGAATCCATAATCGAGAGGATAGCGTTGCATCGTAGGAATCCAGCGTCCTGCTAATGGACCTTCTTTTGAACGGAAAAACCAGACATGCGGTCCGCTTCCGTAATCAAAAAATCCAAACTCTCCCCACTGCTGATAAATCTCCATGTGCTGATCAAAGAAGTTTTCCATAAAATCTTCTTCCTGAGGAAAACGTTCTGGATCATACGGGTGGATGCGTCCCATTGCTTCGCTGTGACGCAACCAGACAGGATCGACCGTCGCAATCGTTTTTTCTGTTGCGGAAAAAGACGCGTGTTGTTGAATGGCTTCTTTTGACGGTGCGAAGTCCAACCAGATTTCATGTGAGCGTGCGATACCTTGGGCGTTCTTCTCGGCCTTTAGTAAAAGCTCACGTTCTTCGTCGCGATTTACTTTATCATTTACCCATTCTTCCGGCAGACGTTTCCGGATGGTGTCCATTCGGAAATCCAGTTCTTCACCTCCGCGAGATGACCACAGCAGGACTTCGAGCGCATCTGGGGTGGCGCGCAGTTCCTTTGGAAATGTTTGCCAAAGGTTTGGAATGGTGATCTGAATGCTGCCGACATCTGTATGCGTACGAATCCAGTTTCCGGCGAGTGTGCCGGTATGCAGGATTTCGGGGGATTGTTTTTGAGCTGTTTTTCCAATTTCAAAATAGCAGTCCCTGGCTTCATCCGTGCGCGATAGCCAGAATGCTTTTTTTTGAAATAAAAAAACTTCCCGGGTTTCGCCGGAAAAAGAAATTTCTTGAAGTTCGGAATCAGGTCGGTCATTTTTTGGCAGAGTGACCACTGTGGGCCTGCCACTATCCTCATAATGAAATCGCAAGCCATATTCCTGAAACCATAAAGTTTCTGTGGATTCTGTCAGAATCAAACTATGTTCGATCCTGCAACGCGCCTGGCCGGCATAAAAATATAAACGTGTGATATGGCGAGCAAGCTTTTCTCCGTCTGTCGAAACATACCACCCTTCTCTGCGAAAAACGGCTTTTAACGCCGAATCGCTTTCCAGAATTAATTGTCCGTCTGAAGAATCTTGACTGGCAAGTGCGGTGCGTCCCGTCTGATCGATCAGATACAAATCGCCTGCTTTGGAGTTTTGGAGCAAAGGACGAAAAATGTCATTTTCTATTACACCTGCTTCCCGGACTAAAGGACCGGACTCAGGAATCACAAACCGGGCACTTCCGGTGTTGATCTGATACGCGCCTTCTTGCTTTTCGATTTGCAGACGAGGCAGGATTTCCGGCGTTTCTCCGGAGGTTACAAAATAATTTTCGGTTGCACTTCCTTGAAAATCCACCCCCAGCCAGCGTACAGAATTTGTCTCTGGCCAAAATGCCATCACGCGCGAAGTGGTGGGGACGGGCTGTCCTTCCTGATTAACCACCGTAACCGGAGCGTCTGGAGCGAGTAGCCCTTTCGGGAATGGGACTCCTATATAAATAATTTCTTTTTCCGGCGCTTGATCCGAAGTATTCAAAATCAGCGGAATTTTCCAGGAATTTTCTTCCAACGGTGCCGGTAATTTTTCTGCTTGGGTAACGGATAGCAGAAGTAGTGCAGATACAAGCGCAACAGATACGCTCATTTTTTTAACAACACAACATAGAGAATACATAGAAAAACTACTGAGTTGTTCCTTTCCAGAATTCCCGATAGGCATTCGTCATGGGCGTTCTTAAAGGGATTTCTTCCGGGGTACGCGCTTCGATATGCGTGTCTAAAAAGAGAATATTGGCTTTGCCATCATGGCGGAAATCAAAATTATTTTTGCGTGTATGGTCTCGCACTTCGGTAATGTTGGTGTGGTGTTGGATGAGCCACGAGGAGCCGTCCTTGGATTCCACGGTGCTGTCGGCAGCCAGAAAAAAACGGGAAGCGTATGCCACATTCGTGGTATAAATCAGTTCTTTGTCGTTGTAAGGAATGCCGGCATTCCATCCATAATTTGCCCACCCGTATAATTTTCCGGAAGCGGTGGTTTCGTACCGGCGCGAAGCAGAAAGACAGGTATGCGCCTTTTTGGAATCGCCCACACCACGATCGGCAATAATTCCATACCAGACCGCTCCTCCAATATTAGGTTGCCCGGGCTCTTCGGACGGATACCAGTATTTATACGGCAAAATATGATCGTTTTCCGCAAGAAAAACAGAATGGGCGATACCAATGTTTCGTAAATTAGCTACACATTTGGCCGCACGCGAACGATTGATGCCATTCCGAATGGCCGGTGTCAGTAATGCAAACAATGCTGCAAGAATCGTAATGGTGATCAAAATTTCCACCAATGTCATTCCTGAGGCGCCGGGACGCCTCAACTTGTATCGAGAAGAAACGTCACAAAACAAACGTCTCAACCTTGAACGGGGGAACGAAATGAATTTCATTGTGTTTCTTTGGTGTTATTGCGGTCCAGAATGATATTGGCTAAAAGCGTTTTCCAACTGCCGGCATCCGCATGACGCTCCGGGCGCTGCACCAATTGCATACGGAATAATTCATGTCCCACATAATAAACCGTTCCTTTGCCTTTTTTCATTCTTCCGACGAGAATACGTCCGTCGTTTCCGATCAGGGTTTCAAACTCCGGGTTGTTCAGGAGGACATCCGCGGTTAACCATTCTGGCTCCCGGTTGGCATCCATCACCCCTTTTAATAGTGGGTCTTCAGGCTCCAGTACCATGCAGGCAACGGAATCTCTGTAATAATAACTGCGTCCAAATAGATAATCAGAGGCTCTGTCCTGGTTATCCTCGGTAATGCGAAGCTTTTTAGGCGCTTGCTGGATCAAAAGTAAGCGTCCCCCCTGCAAAACAAATTCTTCAATGACCCCACAATCCTCCGGGCTGTATGCGTATTCTATGGTCGGCGCTAAAATAACCAGCTCGTATTTGGAAAAATCTGCAGCCGGTAGCCCGTCCTCAAATACTTCTATCGTAATAGAGCTCGCTTCCGTATCCAGCATGTTGTTCATGATGCTGCGCGCTTCCGTTTTTCCTGCTACCGCCACAAATTCCCGGGCTGCTAATTCTCTGGTCGTTAAAGAAAACACTCCTGCACAAATCACAAGCACCGCACACAGGAAACTTTTTGATTGGAACTTATAAAAATATGTTCGCATACATACCACTCCATACCATTTTATGAAAAATAGCAAGGTATTTTCAAGAAATGGGAGGAATATTCTTGTTTTCTGGCGAAATTCGTTTTCCAATAAGTGAGATTCTGGAAATTCGGTATTGTCTGGTATTGGTATAGGTAGAGATTAATAAATGAAAGCTTTTAACTGTGAGAGGGTAGTGGACGTGTATGCCAGTCTGGCAGCCCAAATGGCTGCCAATGCGGACGAGCAGGACGAGCCGTTGTACCGTCAGATCTCTTCTCTTATGGAGCGCTTTATTGAGGAGGGGCGGTTTTGTCCGGGAGAACGGTTGCCGCCGGAGCGGAAGTTGATGGATATTTTTGGCGTGAGCCGCAGTACTTTGCGTGTGGCTTTGGCAGAATTGGCAGATCGTCAATATTTGTCCACCACGCAGGGGCGAGGGACATTTGTATTACGTCCACAAAAGAAAAGGTTGTTGCGGATTCTTGCGATTGAACGTTTTCGAGCAGATTACTGGTCGGTTGCGCCTTTGCACTATGACTGGATTCGAGAAGCAGGAGAGGCGGCGGGGGTGCGGATTCATTATCATTATGCACCGACGATTGAGGAAGTTCGGGAAGAGTTGATAGCGCCTCCTTCGGGGTATGATGCGATCGTCTTGTTTCGTTTGATTCCGGAGTGGAGTGAGGTTTTTGAAAAAATGCCGGACTCGATTTTTGAAAACAGTACGGTTCCTATTATGATAATAGATCGTCCTATTCAGAAGCGGGGATTAAATACGGTGTCCTGGGATTTTCGGGAGGCTGCGCGGCTTGCAACACAGCAATTGATAGATGTCGGACATAAGCGGGTAGGCTTTATTGGTGGGGCGCCGGTGCCAGGGCATTCGTTTAGTGCATTTCATGAAGGATATCTGGAAGCGATGCGAGAAGCAGGCCTTCCTGTGTCTTGCGAGGATCAATTGCTGATCGATACCCCCTTGTTTGTGGGTGGCGTAGTGCCGCAGGAAGTGCATGCGCGAGTGGCAGACTTCTTTGATTCTCGGAAGTTTACAGCAGTAGTCCCTTGTCTGGTGTCTTCGCCTGTCGAACATGCCATCCTGAAAAAAGGGATTCATATTCCCAAGGAGTTATCTGTTGTGATGGTCAGTGAGGATCATGTGATGTCCCGGTCCGTTTTTCGATGGTCCAGTATACTGGAACCTTCCACGGAAATTATTAAACAAGGGATCGCCCGACTTGCCGCAGTTTGTCGAGGACAACAGGCACCAGGCTTTTTTGAACTTTTCCCACCCACGGCACATAAAGGCGCAACGATTTTGTCACCTGGAAGCGATGACGTCTCCGGCTGCAGACTCCTTGCCGGGCGCACCGACATCCAATAGTTTGCCTATTCAGGGCGCAAGTAGCATCTTGTTCGATCCAAAGCGGCGGGAACCGCCGTGCTCCAAAGTTTGCCGATGGGGGCGTGGGCGCTCTCAGGGTATCTGAAAATAAAAATAAATTGACAATATCTGCATTTTGGTATGGAGTGGTATGCATGAGTGATAAGAATTTCCTCCGGTCCTTTCAATTCCTGCCTCGATTTTCTCTATTGGCGGGGGTGGGAGTCATTTGTTCACTAGCATCTGTCCCTGCGCAACAATTAACATGGACTGTCTTATCAGGAAACTGGACGGATGATGCGAATTGGGACGGAACAGCACCGGGGAATAATGATACCCGGGAGATTTTCTTTGATTCCGGAGAAGTAAATAACAATGCAGTACGCACCATTACTTTTAATGTTGACGGAAGTGAACAAGTATTGCGTGGAGGGTTGTGGTTTTACACGCGAACCACTGTTAGCAGACCCTTTATTATTGATTTACAGGCAAAACGGCTGACCCTAGAGGGAGGAACTTTATTAGTGAGTGGCGGGGGAGGAGCGGCAGACGACCCTCCACGTACAATCGGGATGTTTCAAAATGGGGTGGTACAGGTAGGAACCGAGACCACTGCAGCCTCTATACAACTGGGTGGATATTTTTCGGAAGCAAACCCAAAAAATACGGAATATCAGTTAGTGTTTGGGGCAAACTCTGTGTTGGATACGGTCAATACAGAGAATATTTATGTTTCGACTGAATCTGGAGATAGTGGGCGCACGCGACTGTATGCTTTGGATTTGAGTCAGGCGGAATTACGGTCAAGAGATGCAGGTGGAAACGTTTTGCAGAACACCTTGGGGATCACCGGAGATATGGTGGTGGGATTCAATGATCGAAATTCCGTTCATGGCAGTACGAATTTTGGAACTGAGGGACGGATTATTTTTGGTACTGTGGAGCAGATTAATATCGGGGGAAATCTGGTATTGGGGAAATATCAGCGTACCGCCGGCGCACAGAATAACACGATTGAATATCCGGTGGCCGGGAATCTGCAATTTGAGGCGCCAAGTTACACTCAACCTGTACAAGTGAATGTGGGAGGCAATCTGGAATTAGGGGTGGGGGACCGTTCGACAGGAGTCATTAATGATACGCCGGATATGGAGATAACCATTGGCTCGGCCTCCGATCGCAGCCATATTCAGTTAGGGTATAAAAATCAGTCTCATGGAACGACATTGCCAAATGGAGATACATTCGGGATTGTGGACCCTTCAGGTGGAACATTTGATGCCTGGGTGACAGATCTGACTGTGGGGGTGAATACTGAAACCCGCACAGGTGGAAGTACCCTCGGTGTTTTAAACTTAGGAAATTCCACTCTGGGGACGCTGGATATTGCAGGCGATGCCACTATCGGGCAAGGGATTCGGGCAAGAGGGATTGTGAGTCTGCAGGGAGGAAATGCTGTTTCTGAAAATCTGACCGTTGGGGATGCGACAGATACCGGATCGGTTGGACGCAGTTTGTTAAGTCTGAATGGAACTTCCTGGACGGTGAACAATGCATTTACGGTTGGGGAATCCGGTGATGTCGTGCTTCGGGTGGTGGATAACGTCATCAATATCGATCTTACGAGTGATGATCCTTTGGATTTCACGATTGCGACCGGTGGGGTTATTTCTGCCGAGTTTAATGGTGCCCCTGGAACAGGAACCTTCTGGGCATTGCGGCAGTTGGGTGACCAGCAGGATGAATTCAACGCATTTCTGGCAGGTGGAGAGAATGCCCGTTTGATCGGCACCGGAGATTACGGGCATCTGGCAGAGGTCTTTTTTGACGGGACGCACACCTATTACGGAGTGATGATCCCGGAACCGTCCGCCATCCTTCTTTTTGGGCTTGCAGCCGGTATTCTCCCATGCACCACCCGCCGCCGAAAATAAACTTTGGAGTGCGTGGTTCCCGTCGCTTTGGATCATAGCGAATGGGGTGTACGAACAACCTTCGCATGGCGAAACGCACACGTTGTTCGAGCTAAAGCGGTACAGAGCTGTAAACCACCCCCGAACACCATTAGGGACAGAGCCGTAAACGACCCTTCGAATATTTCATTAGGGACAGAGCTATAAACGACCCTTCGAATATTTCATTAGGGACAGAGCTGTAAACGACCCTTCGAATATTTCATTAGGGACAGAGGCGTAAAGCATTTCTTACTTTTCGAATGAGATGAGACGAATTTGGAGTGCGACGGTTTCCGTCACGTTGGATCATCGCGCATAGGAGGTACGAACAACCCTTGCATGACGAAACTCACATTTCGTTCGAACCAAAGCGGTGCAGAGCCCCGCACTTCAAATTCTTCCCATATGGCAGGAAAAATCTCTGACATGCCAGAGCAATTCAAATGTCCAAACTCCAGTAGGCGCAAGCAGTGCGCTCCTACGTGGGAATTATATGAGAATTACAATGTCGCTGGAAATCCGTTATAATCCGGAACGGGCCTGAAGGGTTTCGTTTCCTTCGGTGATCACATCCTTATAGGATGCGCCGCTGGGGATCATGGGAAGCACATGTTCGGTGTACGGAACCATGACATCAAGAACATACGGTTCTTTTGCTGCCAGCATGCGTTTGATCGCAGGGGCAAGATCTTTTTTATGGATGACACGTTCGCATGTTACTCCGAAGCCTTCACAGACTTTGACATAATCCGGATAAATTCTGGAAGTATCGCGTGGATCTCCCAGGAAAGTATGTCCGCGATTACTGGAATAGAAACGGTCTTCCCATTGAACGACCATTCCGAGCCATTGGTTGTTCAGGATCATGGCTTTGGCCGCAATTCCTTCGATATGTGCCATTGCAAGTTCCTGGATATTCATAATAAATGAACCGTCACCATCGATATCGATTACCTCACGATCCGGAAAAGCGACTTTTGCGCCGATGGCTCCGGGATACCCGAAGCCCATCGTGCCGAGGCCGGCACTGGTCAGGAACGAACGCGGGTGGACAAAGTCATAATACTGCGCTGCCCACATCTGGTGCTGTCCGACTCCGGTCGTAATAATGGCTTCGCCTTTTGTGATTTCCCAAAGCAGACGAATGGCATATTGCGGCTGAATCGTATCTTCGGTATCGGTAAAACGGAAAGGAAATGCTTTTTTCCATTCATTGATTTGCGCATACCATTCCGGGAAACGGTTAAATGCTTTTTTCTGGCGCTTGAACCCGGCTTTATCCAGTTTGCGGTTCAATTGCTGTAATGCAAATTTAACATCTGAAAGAATCGGCAGTTTAACGATTTTATTCTTATTTAATTCAGAATTATCGATGTCGATATGAACGATCGTCCCATGTTCTGCGAAAGTTTCGATTTTTCCTGTTACACGGTCATCAAAGCGTGCACCAATTGCCAGGAGGAGATCGGCTTCGTTGACCGCATTATTGGCATAAACGGTTCCGTGCATCCCCAGCCATTTGAGCGAATACGGGTGGTTTTCAGGAAAAGCACCAATCCCCATCAAGGTCGTTGCAACCGGAATCTGGGTTCTTTCGACAAATTCCAGCAACTCTTCCGTCGCGTTTCCTGTGATAATCCCGCCGCCACAATACAGCATTGGGGTTTTATGCTGTTTGATCAACTCCACCACCTGATCCAGTTCCTCGTCCTTTGCCTTGATATCCGGCTGGTACCCACGTAAAGTAATCGTTTCAGGGTATTCAGGAACACAGAGTGCGTTTTGAACATCTTTAGGAATATCAATCAGGACCGGCCCCGGACGTCCTGACTGGGCGATATAAAATGCTTCTTTAATAATCCGCGGAATATCTGCAACATCCATGACCAGGTAGTTGTGCTTCACAATAGGAAGACTCATTCCAAAAACGTCTGTTTCCTGGAATGCGCCTTTCCCGATCATTGCACGGGGAACCTGTCCGGTGATCGCAACCAAAGGGACAGAGTCCAGAAATGCATCTGCGATTCCGGTGAGTAAATTGGTTGCTCCGGGACCCGAGGTGGACATACAAACGCCTGCGCGTCCGGTTGCACGTGCATAGCCTTCTGCTGCAAAGACCCCACCCTGTTCATGGCGAGGAAGAATCGTGCGGATCTGCTTGGACTTCGTCAGCGCCTGGTGAATCGGCATGCTGGCACCACCAGGATAAGCAAAAATGGTATCTACCCCTTCACGCTCCAGTGCCGCAACCAGAATTTCTGCACCAAGAATCGGTGTATTCGACGTTTTTCCCGAGTTTTTGACACCCTTTACCACTTTTTTCCTGCGGATTGCATTAGAAATAACTTTTCGTTTGCTCGCTTGCGCTGGCTTTTTTCTGGCACGGTCTGTGGATTTAGATGCTGCTTTCATTTGACTTCTTTAATTTCCTTTAATGGGGAAGCGTTAAACTACCTTCATTTGCAGGGAAGATCAAGCTTCAGGTTCGTTTGAAAGCGCTTTTTTTACAACGGGCGCACAGGTAAATTTTGCATCATGGAGGTATTCGATGGGGCTTTCGTCGAGTACGACTGGTTGCGGGGAATCCTCTTTCCTGTATATTGGAAAGAATAAGGATAAAATCATGACACATACTCAAAATAATTCTGCTTCTTTGGAAAAACGTAAACTTGGAAAAACGGACTTGGAGATTGTGCCTTTGGTACTGGGGGGAAATGTCTTTGGCTGGACGGTAGATAAGGAAACATCTTTTGCCTTGCTGGATGGATTTGCGGATGCGGGGTTCAATACGATTGATACAGCGGACATGTATTCTGCCTGGGTTCCTGGCAATCAGGGGGGAGAATCGGAAGCGATTATTGGAGAATGGTTAAATAAGGACCGTACGCGACGAGAAAAAATGATCATTATCACGAAAGTGGGAGCCCCACTGGGAGAAGTACGGACAGGACTATCGGAAAAACATATTCTCAATGCAGCGGAAGCTTCTCTGCGTAGGCTGCGAACGGATTATATTGATGTGTATTTCAGCCATTTTCCTGATGATCAGACTCCGCAAGAAGAAACATTACGGGCGTATGAAAAGTTGATTCAGCAAGGAAAGGTCCGTGTGATTGGGGCATCTAATTATAGTGTAGAACAATTGAAAGAAGCGTTTCGGGTTTCAGCGGATGCGAACCTGCCACGATATGAGGTGTTACAGCCGGAATATAATCTTTATGATCGCACAAGCTATGAAGGGGAGTTGTGCGACCTGGCAGTGAAAGAAGGTTTAGGGGTGATTACTTACTATAGCCTGGCATCCGGATTTTTGACGGGGAAATATCGCAGCAAAGAAGATCTTGGGAAAAGTGCGCGTGGAGGTGGCGTGGAAAAATATCTGGATGCGCGTGGGTTACGGATCCTGGATGCATTAGATAAAGTTGCAGAAGCACAAAACGCTCAACTGGCAGAAGTTGCGCTGGCCTGGATAATTGCACGTGAAGGAGTCACCGCCCCCATTGCCAGTGCGACAAGTATGGAACAACTTCAAAGCCTGATTCGCTCCGCCCACTTAAAACTAACCCCCGAAAATATTACGTTGTTAAATGAAGCCAGCTTGTAGGGGAGTACCGACGGAGACGTCGGCTTGGAGTGTGGCGATTCCCGCTGCTTCCAGGTTACGGTTCCAGTGGTTCTGTAGGGACCACATTCGTTTGAGTGGTGCGCGCGATGGCGGCTTCTTCCAATGAATCGATTGTTTTTTCAAGCGTCTTATCGATTTTTCGCATATTGGCGAACAAGCCGGTGTAATATTCCTTTAAAGCTTCGCGTTTTTCCAGATCGGTACGGGCAATTTCCGCGCGATGTAATGCTTCCTGTAACTTAGGATCTTTCAATGCTTTAGTACGTGCTTTGCGTAAAGCGATTTGTTTCCGAAGTGCCTTCCCGGGTTGTTCCACATTTGCCGGCGGGGGCATCGTGAAGCCCGTATCCATGGAAATATCCGGAAGAGGATCCATCAGAAGCGTCTCATCGGGCATAAAATCGGTCGAATTATTTTCTGGTAGAGGTGTATTTTCGAAAAGCGGGTTTCCTTCCGGAGCAGGTGCCGGAGCGGGAGTGGTTTCTGTTGCGGATTCCGCAGTTTCGCTTACTGTTTCCGCGGCCTCTTTCACCTCTTCTTTTACTTCGGCAGTAGCTTCGGCTGCTTCCGTTTCCAGCGGGATGACGGGTGTTGGCGATGGCTCCGCAGGGGTGGCAGAAGTTGTTTCCTCCTGCGCATAGGCATGAGTCGCAACAAGAAGAGTCAGAATGAATAATCGAATTTTCATGTAGGCGATTAATTTAACAGGCTGTATTGCATTTGCCAAGAACCGATATTACGCTCAGGCAAGAAGATTTGAAAATAATGCCAAAATAAGCCGATTTTCTGCTTTCCAACTGCCGGATTCCTGCCAAAAAACGTTCGTAACCTCTCACTTGCATGATATTGCCCGTCGAATTAGCAGCCATTTATGCCGATGATCCCGGATTTGTTTTTCTGGATGCAGCGCTGGAAGACCGTTTTGCAGGCAATTTTTCCCTTCTGGCGCATCATCCGCATGAAAGCATTCAGGGCTCCAACTGGCAGGTGCTTGGAGATTTTCTGGGAAAATGGCTCCCCCAGGTGCCTGATACAGAGACATCCCGTACTTCAAAATGGCATCACCCTGCAGAAAAGGGGGCTCTTATCGGGTTTATTGAATACGATGGTGCGTATCAATTCGCCTGGTACCCGGAAGTGGGGATTTTTGATCATGCTCGCAACACCTGGCTCCGCTGGCCGGCCTGGGCAGATAGCACATTTCTTCAGTCTTCTCCCATTCCCACCTCACCGCCCGATGAAACCGAAATCACCTTTCATCCGGAAATTTCCAGGGAACAATATTGTACGATGGTGCAACGCGCTCAGGATTATATCTGCGCAGGAGATATTTATCAGGTTAACCTTACGCACCGTTTGAGCGGAGAAATTTCCACTTCCGGATTTCCTTTTTATCAGCGTTTGCGCATGATTTCTCCTGTTCCGTATGGGGCTTATCTGAACTTTGGAGAACGTCAGGTCTATTCGGCCTCTCCGGAATGTTTCCTCCGCTATGAAGGTCAGGAAATGATGACACGTCCGATCAAAGGGACACGTCCCAGAGGGAAAACGCCCGAAGAAGATGCTCGCTTCGCGCAAGAACTTAAATCGTCCGCCAAAGAAGCAGCAGAATTGACGATGATTACCGATCTGGAACGCAATGATCTTGGACAAGTCGCGGAATTTGGCTCTGTTCAGGTCAAAGAACTTTTACATCTGGAAACATTTGCCCAGGTGTTTCATCAGGTTTCTACCGTGACGGGTAAACGTCGTGCGGACATTAGTGTGCTGGAAATGCTGAGGGCTTGTTTTCCTGGCGGCTCGATTACCGGTGCTCCTAAAAAACGCGCTCGGGAAATTATTGCAGAACTGGAATCTGTTCCTCGTGGACTTTATACAGGTGCAATCGGGTATTTTGGACAAAATGGCGGGCAATTCAGTATCGCCATCCGCACGGTGATACGAGATGGAAGCAAAATCCATTTCCATGTCGGCTCCGGGATCGTGGCTGATTCCCTCCCGGAAGCAGAATATGAAGAAACCCTGGCAAAAGCAGCCGGAATTCTGCAAGCGGCAATGGGGAAAAATTGTTTCACGCTAAACACGCCAAGACCAGGGCTCCCAGGAACATTTTCCTCTACATGAGAAAAGGAAGCGTGCTATAAAGGCAGGCATGCGTGTTTTATTGGCACTGGATCAGGGCACTACAAGTTCACGAGCAATTGTCTTCAATGATGCAGGACAAGAATTAGCACGGGCATCCAAAGAAATTTCCCAGAAGTATCCGCATAATGGATGGGTCGAACAGGATGCGGAAGAAATCTGGGAAACACAAGCCGCTATGACGCTGGAAGCATTGTCCAATGCCGGCGCAAGCGCGAAAGATGTGATCGCATTGGGGATCACAAACCAGCGCGAAACGACTGTCGTATGGGATCGAAAAACCGGGAAACCAGTCGCTCCGGCGATTGTATGGCAGGACCGGCGCACCGCACAAACTTGTGAACAAATGCAGTCCGAGGGGAAAGAAGATGAAATCCGTCAGCGAACAGGCTTAATCCTGGACCCGTATTTCTCCGCCACAAAACTCCGCTGGATCCTGAATCATATCGACGATGGCACGGCACGCGCCAAACGGGGAGAACTTGCTTTCGGCACCATCGATTCCTGGCTGGTATGGAATTTAACTAATGGGACACGTCATGTCACAGACGTCACGAATGCCAGTAGAACCCTTTTATTTAATATTCATGAAGGGCAATGGGATGAAAAACTGCTGGAACTGTTTGATATCCCCAGGGAAATCTTACCGGAAATTTGTGGCAATGCGGAAATCATTGCGGAGGTGCGGAATCCGGAAAGCTTAAAAGGCATTTCTATTGCCGGAATGGCCGGAGACCAGCAGGCCGCTTTGTTTGGTCAAGCGTGTTTTGAACGCGGGATGGCAAAAAACACCTACGGGACCGGCTGTTTTCTTTTGATGAATATCGGAAAGAAAGCGACTTTGTCCACCCATCGTTTGCTGACAACGATTGCCTGGCAATTAAATGGAGAAACAGAATATGCACTGGAAGGGAGCATTTTTATGGGTGGCGCCATTGTGCAATGGTTTCGAGATAATTTAGGCATCATCCGCGACTCTGCAGAAATTGAAGCATTGGCGATGCAAGTGGAAAGTGCGGATGGGGTCTATCTGGTACCTGCATTTTCCGGACTGGGTGCTCCTTACTGGGATCCTTATGCACGGGGTGCTATTCTGGGAATGACACGTGGAACCACACAAGCGCATCTTGCCAGGGCAGCCCTGGATTCCATTGCCCTGCAATCCGCGGATGTGCTCGAAGCCATGACCAAAGACAGCAATATGGAATTGCGTGAGTTGCGCGTGGATGGAGGCGCTTCCGCAAACGATCTGCTGATGCAACTTCAGGCAAATTTACTGGAAGTGAATGTCTCGCGCTCCGGTTATCGGGAATCGACGGCCATGGGCGTTGCCTGTCTGGCAGGATTGGGCGCAGGGCATTGGAAAAATAAAGAAGAAATCGCGAATTTATGGAAAGAGGAAAAACATTTCACCCCACAGACTCCCTCGGAAGCAAATCAGATCTTTCGCAACGGCTGGAAAAAAGCAGTAAAACGAGCAGGACATTGGGAGGAAAAATCCAGTGAATAGAAACATTCTGTGGAAACGTCTTCAATCGGAAGCTGCCTGGGATGTGGTCGTGGTGGGCGGTGGTGCCACCGGTCTTGGGGTTGCAGTGGACGCCGCCTCTCGCGGGTATCGAACCCTTTTGCTGGAACAGGCGGACTTTTCCAAAGGAACTTCCAGCCGCAGTACAAAACTTGTCCATGGTGGAGTCCGATATCTAAAGCAGGGCAATATCAGCCTGGTTCTGGAAGCATTAGCCGAGCGTGGGCTTCTGTGTGAGAACGCACCCCATTTGGTCCATCATCAGGAATTTATTGTTCCTATCTATCACTGGTGGGAAGGTCCTTTCTATGGAGTCGGTCTAAAATTATACGATCAACTGGCCGGTAAACTAGGACTGGGGCCTTCGCAGTTTTTATCGAAAGAAGAAGTGCTGCAACGGATCCCTGTGCTGGAATCAGAAGGCTTAAAAGGTGGCGTCCGATATTACGATGGCCAGTTTGATGATGCCCGGCTTGCAATTCATCTGGCGGCAACGGCAGCAGACCTCGGTGCAGTGGTTCTGAATTACACACGTTGCGTCGATTTCAAAAAACAGGACGGCATGATCCAGGGCATTACGCTGGAAGACGCATTAAATGGTACTCGCCTGGAAATTAATGCGCGTGCGGTCATCAATGCCACTGGTGTTTTTTCGGATGCGCTTCGAAAAATGGATGACCCGAAGGCATCCTCCATCATTCAGGCCAGCCAGGGGATTCATTTAGTTTTATCACGAGAATTTCTCGGCGGCAACAGTGCCATCATGGTCCCTCAGACATCGGATGGCCGTGTCCTGTTTGCTGTCCCATGGCATGATCACGTGGTGGTCGGTACGACAGATACTCCTGTCAATTCCATCCACCTTGAACCGGTTGCTCTGGAAGAGGAAATCGATTTTATCCTGGAAAATGCAGGACGTTATCTGACCAAAGACCCAGTTCGAGACGACATTCTGAGCATTTTTGCTGGTCTTCGACCATTGGTTAAGGCTGCACACGGTTCCTCGGACACCTCGGCGTTATCGCGCGACCATTCCGTTTTAATTTCAGAATCCGGGTTAATTACCGTTGCAGGAGGAAAATGGACGACCTATCGAAAGATGGCGGAAGATGTGGTGGACCAGGCCGAACTGGTTGCCGGCTGGGAGCCACGAAAATGTGAAACCAGAAATTTACACATTCACGGCTGGACCCGCCAGACACCCCCACGCAAGGAATTGGAAGGGTACGGAAAGGATGCGCGGGAAATTATTGAACTGGAACAACAACATCCCGAATGGCAGGAACGCCTCCACGCACAACTCCCGTACTCGTTGGCAGAAGTGGTCTATGCGGTCCGTTCTGAAATGGCAATGACGGTAGAAGATGTATTGTGCCGGCGCACTCGAGCAATTTTTCTCAACGCCACCGCTGCCGCGGAATCCGCCGGAAAAGTTGCCGATATTCTGGCACAGGAATTAGATTGGAATGAAACAGAAAAAAATGCCCAGCTCACGGCATTTCAAAATTTAGCAGAAAAATACGGAGCCAGAAAATCCACTCCCGTTTCTGCTCAGAAAAAGATATGACTCATGCGTAAGGTTCTTTGTTTTGGAGAAATTTTATGGGATTTTTTACCCGCTGGACTCTTTCTTGGGGGTGCGCCGTTTAATGTGGCATGCCACCTTGCCCGACATCAGGTCAAGACGTTCATGTGGAGTGCGGTCGGCCGGGATATCCTCGGCGAAGAAGCACTCAAACGTGCAAAATGGTTTGATGTTGATACAACCTGCGTCTTTACGGTGCCAGATCTCCCAACCGGTTATGTCCAGGTCAAACTTAGCGATACCGGAGATGCGCGTTACACTATTACTCAACCGGTTGCCTGGGATGCGATTGCTGCTGACAACTCCCACTTTCCGGATTTCCCCGTGGACGCGGTGGTTTTTGGATCGCTGGCATTGCGCTCAGAATCCAATCAAAATGCACTTCGCGCGTATCTGGATAAATTCGGTAAAGAAGCATTTGTGGTGATAGATGTCAATTTGCGCCCGCCTTTTGATGATCTGGATCTGGTGAACCGCTGGATCCCCTATGCAAATTTAGTGAAAGTGAACGAAGAGGAAGCGGAGCGTTTACTGGATCGCACGGTAAAATCAGAAAACCTGGGGCTGGCTTTGGCAGAAAAATTACAAAAAAATATTTGCCTGACGCGTGCTGCAGACGGCGCGGAAGTGGTGATAGACGGCACACGCATTGCAGTTCCGGGAGAGCGGGTGAAGGTGAAAAGTACCGTCGGCGCAGGTGATGCATTTCTGGCACGTCTCCTGGTGGAATGGCTTTTCTCAAAAGGAAACATCACGGCAAAAGAACTCCGGAATGCCGTCCAATTGGCAGGATTTGTAACAGCTTCTGACGGCGCCGTTCCCCCCTATGATGCTAACGATTTTGGTACGGGTGATTTGCCATCTGACGCCGCTTCCGGGGACTGAGTCAGCCCGAGTTCCGCGGATTTAAGTCTGAAAGGATCCGCAGATTTTCTCAGATTGTCGCAGATTTTTTAGGGGAAGATAAGGCGAAGAGGAAAGAGGTAGTACGCTTGGAAAGAGTTTCACGCAAAGAACGCCAGGGTCGCAAAGGTATTGATAAAAATTAAAAAATTCTTCTTCGTGTGAGATACTTCTTCCGTGGTGTGCTACCCCATCCGCCTCCGCATTACCCATTTAAGAAAATCCTTGGCGTCCTTTGCGCTCTTTGCGTGAAATAATTCTTCTGAATGGATCCGCGGATAAAAAAACAGGAGAACTGTCATTATGCGGGTTACAGCTTCCACATCGTATGAAATTAATCGTTTTTTTTATTTATCTGCGGAACTTGAGTCAGTGGCAAGGACAACGTAAAAGTGGTTCCCTTCCCGGGGGTGCTTTTCACCGCGATTTTTCCTCCATGAGCATGCGTGATGTGTTTCACGATGGATAGCCCGAGACCCGTTCCTCCCGCATCCCGGGAGCGGTCTTTTTTGATACGATAAAACCGTTCGAAAATATGTAACTGGTCATGATACGGAATGCCCGGCCCATTATCCTGAATCTGAATTCCCACCGTGTCTCCCTCAATTTCTGTCCGCAACACAATGACAGGCGCCCCCTGCACACAATATTTCAGAGCATTATCCAGCAAATTGAAAAATACCTGATCCAGCCGATGCGGATCCGCTTCAAGAATCACCGGCGCGTCCGGGAAATCCATTTTTATCTCTGCAGAACGCTCCTGAATCGTAATATCCAGCCGATCCAAAACCCGTAAAATCGATTTTTGCAAATCCGTTGGCTGGAATGTCAGACTCGCCGTTTTATTTTCCAGTTTTGAAATAGTCAGCAAATCTTCAATCAACAAATTCAACCGTTCGGTGTGCTTATACATGACCCCAAGAAATTTGCGTGCGAGTTCAGGGTCGCAATCTTCTTCATCCAGTAACGTTTCCAGATACCCGTGAATGATAGAAAGCGGGGTCCGTAATTCGTGCGACACATTCGCCAGCAAATCTTTCCTGATATTTTCCAGATTTTTTAAGTCTGTGATATCATGAAAAACAATCACCACGCCAATCGGTTCATCGTCGTATTTGTGATGGAGTGGTACTGCGGAAATTTCAAAATAGTGTGTGCTATAAGGTTGCGGCCCCTCCTCGGTTTTAATTTCAAAAGCGAGCACCTCCGATTGCGGTGCAACTTCCAAAAGGCATTGATTCACCCGCTCCTGCAAATCACTTTTATGAAAAACTTCCATTAAGCTCCTCCCTTGCGGGTCCTGGTCCAGACTGAAAATTTTAATCAATGGCGGATTCACCAAATGAATTCGCATATTGCGATCCACGATCAAAACCCCTTCCGCCATACTCCCTAATATCGTGCGTAAACTAAATTCATCATGACGGATTTTCTGGTCCATCTCACGCATCCGATCCGCAATCGCGTGCAA
>CAKUMP010000009.1 GCA_934667795.1 uncultured Chthoniobacterales bacterium
CTGTTGCATTTCGCCATATTGCAAAGCCTTTCCATCGATCAGAGCAGATGCCTGAAGAGCATTTTCTGCATCCAAACGCAACCACCCAACCCGTCCTTCCATTTGTGCTTTCCCCGCACGAAGGTGTCCCCCATTTTCTGTCACTAACAAAATATCCCGCTGCCCATCTGTCAGCGCAACTTCCAATACCAGATGAAAACCTTCCGGCGCTTCCAGTGCGTTTAAAACACGAATTTCTTTGATAAACGGCGTTTTATTATACGGTTCCAGCACGCTGACAAACTGGGTTTCCAGTGCATTTTCTCCGCGGACAGTACGAATAAGATATCGCAACTCTTTTGGCCCGCGCAAGGGAGGGTATCCTGTTGCCGTTGCCGCTTCCTGGAGAGGCGTTAAATTATGCACCCGCAAATGCGGCTTCCCTTGAAGCGGTTCATAAAAACCTTTGATGGCCCAGTCCACATAAAAGGGGCGATCCGGCGCAGCGCGTTTCACTTTATCCAGAAACATCAGTCCGCTTCCCTTGTACTCCCAGTTCATGTCTCCGTCATAAAATGTCCCAAACGCGATATCTTCCCCTGCCATCGTGCCCTTTTCCTGCGCGACCCAATTTGCCCAGTTGCTGGTGGTTTCCTCTGCCCCACCATTTTGGATCAAACGGTGAATTTTCCCACCACGCACCCAGAAAACATCCACGTAGTACGAGCGTTTCGGATCAACATCCACCATTACGACCGCGCGGCGATACGTTTTACATTGCGGATAAATCGGTCTGGCTTTTGAAAAATTTCTGGAATGCCCTTCACCACGTCTTGTCCAGGTTCCGTTGCCATCAATGTCCATCACTCGTACCGGCCCCGCGTCTGCAAATAAAACCGCTTTCCCGGAAAACGACGAACTCCGCTCCATAATACGATCATCGACCATGACGGTGTTATGGCTCACCGTGTGAGATGTCCATCCTATCCGCGGCGGATAACGTCCGGTCGAGGTAGGATAGCCTAAATCCGTCGCCATATAAACCTGATCACTGACCAGGTGCAGGCCAAGCCGGTCCGCATGCCCATGCCCCCAGGCCATCGGCCCGTAATTCAACGCCACCATCCGAAGGTTTTCCTGATACGGCGCCTGCAGCACACCAAAACCAATCCCGCCCGAATTGAAACTTTCCGGAACCCACAGCTCTTTTCCTTCCGCGGCTTCCGCAATCTGCTTCGCGATATCTTCCGGTTCCGCCGCATAGATATCCCCGGAAATTTCTTTTACATCTCTTCCAACCGCATTCAGAACTTCACGCAGGTTTCTGGTTTTTTGCTGTAAAAAATATCCTGTCAATGCCATGTCGAGTGGTGCAGGGAATCCTCGTTCCCAGATTTGCATGGCACGTCCACCATCTCCCCAATGTAGCGTCGAACCACCTGCCACACGCACCGACTCGCCGGCCGATAGTGCATTGCGAAATTTCGGATAATCCACATATAAATCCTTGCGATCATAGGCAGGATATTGTTCCAGCAGTTTTGCAATTTTAAAAACCGATCGTGGTGGAATGGATGCATACCCCAAGCCACATTCCACGCCAAAACCATCACGCGACATTTCATTTACCAGAATGCTCGGCAGTCGTCCTCCATCTGCTTTGAACAGCCAATCCAGCATGCGATTTGTTTCTTCTCCATTATCCAAAGCAATCGCGACTACCGTCATCGAATGCTGTGCCATCCCGGCATTTCCGGCAATCCGTTTGTCCTCCTGGATACTTTTTGCAAATTCTCTCAACAGATTATTTTCGAGATGCGCGACTATTTTTTGTGGGGAGCTTTTATCTCCTGTCTGATACTGCCCGGCCATTTTTTGTGTAAATGCAACCAGTTGTTCATCTTCAATCAACGCATCATATATTTGGTCGTATGCGAGACTCAGTCGCTGCGCCGTCCAGGTTTCCCAGATACACCCCTGCACCCGCCCCCGACCGGACAATCCTGTGGATGCTTCCATGCCGAGTTTAAACCAGGGGTAATAATCCATCGCAGGATACAGATCCGCCATCCGGTCCAGCAAAATCCCTGCTTTATAGGCATAAACAGGATCATTCGTCAGGGTGTACAGCTCCGCCAGGTCACGCGTGACATCAATTAATTCTGACCAGATTCGAAACGCATAATGCGCGGCCGGAAAAAACACATGTTCGCCCACCTTCATTCCGGTTCCATCATCAACCCAGGTTTCCGTCCCTTCCGGGCCTGCAGATTTTAAAAACTGCTTGTCCCCACGTCCTAATTCAAATTGCCCCTGCTCATCCAGCGAACTTTCATAATACGCTGCAAAATCATTTTTAGGATACCATTCCTTCGTCCCCACGCTTTGCACCTTCCATGGTTGGTTAAATGGGTCGATATGGTAGCGATAAGCGCGACCAAACCCACGGCTGATCTGCAGGTTTGCTTCCAGATGTTTCTCATCTGCCCCCGGCGGCACCACGCCCGGCGGATCAATCGCACTGGAACGCGGCATCCCCTGGCTCGGCAACATTTTCCATAATTGTTCATCACTGATTTCCAACCACGGACGTAGCCGCTTTTTCAGCGTGTCTCGATGTTCCCTTGCCCATTCATAGCGCTCGCAGTTGCGTTGCGCATTTTCCCGCATCACTTTTGTCACAATAATGCTGTTTTGTTTCGCAAAAGCATTGCCAGAAACACCGATACCCCCACCCAATAAAATTCCTGCCCCCACCCACAAAACTGCGCGCCGGATATTCATTTTACTTCTCCTCTAAAGAAGCATTTCCCAATGTCACCGCACGGATGAGCCATGGTGTTGCAGAAACCGAGGTCTGATAAAAATGTAATGCCCACCAGGGCAATGTGCCTCCGGGATTATTACGCACTAATTCTTTGGTATAAATATTTTGTTCTGTCCCGCCTTCTACTTCCAACCCGATCAGCGTTTTTCCCGCCTCAGGATAAACTTCTATAAAAACCTGATTCCACTCGCCAGGCATCCACAAGATCGGCAGCACTTCCCGGCTCCGCAGCCCTTTTTCGTGGTATAAAACAACTTCTCCCCCGGGGTTGAATTGCAAGGTGGCTACCAGCGTAGTCCCGTTGTCCGCATAATAACTCACTAACAACGGCGAAGAGATGTCGTCACTTCCATAAAAGTTGATAACCACACGGTTGGCTTCATGGTCATACGCTTCTAATGGACGAAAACGTAATCCCAAACGTGTCCTTGGGGTGTTCTGATGCACCTCCAGAACCATTCCGCCATCAGCCCCCGATGCAACCAGGTAGTTTTCCCGTTCGTCTTCCTCCCCCTGATCCAGGTACCACCGCTCGCTCTGCTCCGTGATCGCACCCGCATCGTATATATCAAATTTTTCTTCCCACACAAAATCCTCATTTGCTCCCGCTACCCCGCCGGTGAAAACGGTTACTATTGCCACCATCCCAATCATCCAGTTTCTGTTATCAAAAAAATGCTTCATTGTTTTATGCCCTGATTCGTTCTTCTGATTGTTTGCTAGTTTTAATTAAGCTTCTCTTCACCTCAATCCACCATCCGCTCTCTTCTCCGCACTGCCAGCAAACTCCCCAACAACAACAAGATGCCCGAAGAGGGTTCCGGAATGACATTTAATGTCCATTCTCCCGTTTCGTTAAATGCACTTACGTCCCACTACCGAATTCGAATCGATGGTAGCAAAATCAATTCGCGCATTCCCACCTACCGTGAAAATATTTCCACTGGAATTGGTCGTACTCCCTACCTGAAAAGAAGTCCCTGTCAATATCCCATCGCCTGAAAGGCTGAAAGAAGCACCCGTTCCATTCGTCGTTTGTCCAATACGAAATAATGCATCAAATGTCATTGCTGCCGTCTCCGGCGCTTCCGTGTCACTCGCCAACACCAACTCAATATCTGCACCGGCTTCCACATTCATCCTGTTGGTGGTTGTCCCGACCGCTACATTGATCGTCGCAGTCGTGCCACTTTGGAAATTCGCCCAATAGGTTGGTGATACCGGCACATTGCTGTTCTGCCAGTTCGCTGAATCATTCCAGTTAAATCCAGTCCCGTTTCCTCCCGTCCAGTTTCGCTGGGTTTGCGCCCAAACAGACGGCAACGTGACACTTGTTGCAATACACAACAAACAAAAGGAACTCCATGGCTTTTTCATAATTTATCGGGGGTAAAATATTTAAAATCAACTTGCTGAATTTTGCGCTACATCGCACACCTCAAAACACCAGCCAGTATCTTTCTTTCCACCGAAATTGAAAATATCCAAACCGCAGATTTTTTTATCTATTTCGCAGATTTTGTCTGCATTTATACCGTTTTTCAGCAAAATCCGACTAAATTTTGAATAATTGTCCTGGGAACGCCGACGTCCCCGTCGGCTAAGAGCCCAGCCTCACACAAAGAGCGCCAAGGGCCGCAAAGGATTTTTATCCGCAGATTTTACACAGATTATTTGGGAGAGAGAATAAGACGAAAACCTGTAAGCTGGTACACGTTGAAAGTGACTCACACGGAGCGTCCTTGGGAGCGCCGACGTCCCCGTCGGCCAAGAGCCCAGCCTCATGCAAAGCGCCAAGGCCGCAAAGTTTTTTTCGCATCTACATTTTTAAAAACTTCGTGTCCATTCGTGGTGAAAACAAGAGAAGCTTCACAGATGGCATTAGCATTTTTCATGTCGGATTTGTGCTAATGCCTTAAAAAATCCTTTGCGACCCTGGCGCCCTTTGCGTGAACCTCTTTCCTAAAGCACTCCAGAGCGTTTTCTGCTGAAGGCCAAGATGCTGCTGAATCCCAGTAAAAGCAGGGAGGAAGGTTCGGGGATGACATTTAATGTCAGCACTCCATTATTCCATTCCAGAAAGGAGTCGGCATACCCTGTCGGCAATGTGTTTAAAACAAAGTCCGTTGCACCAAATGTTCCATTGACCGTCATCAGCGTATAAATTCCTTCCGTCAAGCCTCCGGCGTCAAAAATGTTTACCCCATACGTTCCGGTTCCAGTCTGATCACCCGCAACCGTGATTCCGGTTGCTCCATACACACCGGTCAGATCAAAAGAAAATTCGGAAGAGTCTGTTAAAGCCAATGAGGAAAGCCCCAGGTTCACTCCTCCCTTCACACGTAAAACATCTATTCCTGTGCCATCTCCCAGTGTCAGGCTACCATTTGCTAAGGCACTATTATGTCCTGCTTGCAATTCTCCCGCCTGCACCACCATTCCATTGGTAAAGGTATTTACACCATTTAAAACCAACACGCCGTCCCCCACCTTGGTTAATCCATTTGCTCCGGTTCCGGAAATTTCTCCCTCTACAATCAATTGATCTGCATCCACCCCAATGCGAGCATCCCCAAAATCCCCTGTATTGATATTCCCATTCCAGGTATTGATTCCACTTACACTGCGTAAAGAACCTGCATCTCCATTCCCCATTCCTCGGAGTGTCAAAGTCTTGTTCGAGATCGTGATGTTCCCGGCTAACTCCACTGAGTCATCGCTCTCGGTTTTATTTATTCCTCCCCTGAAACTGATATTTGCCGTCCCAGTTCCAAATGCGTTATTATGCTCCGCGCGAATAATGGTTGATCCGACATTATTATTCGAAAGTCCGATATTCGTATCCCCTGTGTACGCGTTGTCCCCTCGCAAAGTAAACCGAATATGCCCACCATTTGTGGATAATCCCAATGTTCGCACACCCCCGGTTTCACTGATGCTCCCACTAAGTATGATATCATCATTTCCACTGCCACTGAACGACACATTACTATTGAGGATCACATTATTTCCATAATTCGAATTATTTCCCGCAACTAGCCAGGCACCGCCATTAAAAGTTAATGTATTCCCATTTAATGTAGCCGCATTTGCGGTCCAGATCGTTCCCAAATCAATCGTAACGCCTCCAGTAAATGTATTCGCACCCGAAAGGTAAAGTCGATTCCCACCTGCTTTAACAAAACCATTTGTCCCTGCTATCACCGCAGTAATTCTGAGTGGATCCGTTCCTCCACTCACATTAATGACGGGTTGATCCGTGCCACCCGATGACAATGTCAGTACTCCACTCCCCTGGATATTCCATGTGCCAGTAGCTCCAATCTTTGCAGTTATATTTCCAATGGTCAAATCTTCCGTTAATGTCACCACTTTCCCGGTTTGAGGACTGAATGTCGTCGCATCGAATGTTGCAGTAAAACCAGCACCGGACGCAACACCAGCCGCCCAGTTGCCTGGATCATTCCAGTTCCCATTTCCTTCCAATGACCAATTCCCATCCGCCGCCCACAGTCCTGCAGGCGCACTCCATATACTCACAGTTGCAAAAATAGCACAGACTTTCCGGGGGATCGATGTCTTCATAATAAAAGAGTGTTTAATTTCACATAAGACCATCACTATTTCATCAAAATGTCAACTATTTTCCACTTATTCACCTGTGTGAATTCCAGTATTCTCTAATTACTTTTTCGCATCTGCCCGGATCTGCTCTTCCGTCCGAGGATAATCATAAACTGCGATATCCAGCATTTCTCCACCGAATGCATAGGCGTATCCATGATTATAGGCGCCAATGGTAAACATAGGATTCATAGGAGTTAATTTGAGCCCGACTTCGCTTTCTGCGATAAATTCTCCATTAATATAGAGACGAAATTGTTGTATTTCCGCATCGTAAACAGCGGCGACATGGCTCCACTCATCTGCGGGAATATAGTTATTTGTGCCAGTAAAGACGCCCCAGGCCCCTTGTCCGCTCCCGGCACCACTAATAATTTCCAGTCCTCCATTAGAAGGTCGATACGCCAGCGCCATCCCCGGCCCCTGGTCAGATCGTCTTGCAGAAAGTAATTCGCCACGCGAACCCATCCATCGAGAATCGGGTTTAACCCACGCCTGAAAGGTACATCCACCTGGGAATTCCGCTGGCATCTCCGGGAAAAAAACACAGGGAAGATGTGCGCCCGACGAGCGCTTCTCTGCTGTCGGGCTGAACTTCAATGCTTTTTTTCCGTTAAAATCACTTTCCACAATTTCCAACGTCCCCTCCCCTTGACGAATATTCAAAAAACCCGACAACTCCCCATCATTCGGGATCGCATCCTTTACTTCTTTTTCCCCCGCTTCAAACGAAGGAACATCTTCCAGGTTCAATTGAATCAACGGGGATGCGTCATCCTGTGCTTGCACCGTAAAAGAAAATACAGCAGACAGAAAAACAACCGGGAGGAAAAAGCGTTTTGATTTCATATTTTTGAAAAGGGTTAAACCTCTTTGAAGAGGTAAATAGAGATAAATAAATAGAATTTCCATTTAATCCATAATGTAAAAATAGCCATTATTCAATTTAAATTTCGTTGAAAAAGTGTCTATATGAATTTCCGTTTTCTTGTGTACAAACCGGGATTGACATTTCCGGGATGTGGCTTACGGTAGTGATGCATTATGAAAAAAACACTGATTCTCTCACTGACACTTGCCTTTGCTTTCGTAAGCTTTTCCAACGCACAATGTGGCGGTTGTAAAGGTGGCGACAAAGGACAGGATAAAACCGAAGATACCTCTGCCAAGAAGTAACTTATCTTTATAAAACCTTAACAAAAAAGCCTTCCGCGGAAACGCAGAAGGCTTTTTTATTGGAGTGTGCTCACAAGTTATGGTGTAGGGAAAGCGCCATTGGTGGTGTAAGCCAGGTATTTCCATTCAGACACGCCGCCTGTTGTATTGGTGCGTGAGCCGAAAAGAATTACCGCCCGATTTTCTGAAGGAGCGCCGTATGTCGTGATAATGGGTTCAGAAGCGCCATCCATATATAATTTGGCAACGCCTTCGGCATCCAGTGTCACGCGAAAGACATGAAATTCTGAAGTGTCGAAAGCAAATGCTTCGCCATCATTGGTACTGATCCCCATTTCATCCAGAGCAAACACATATCCGGTCGTTCCGGTATAAAATGCCAGACAGGTACTATAATCCGCACCTGCAGCAACGGATAAAACCCGTGCGGAAAACTCTATTGTTACCAACGGGTTTTTGACAGGATTCCAACGGGAAGCACTATCGATAAAATAAACACGATACGGCAGGTATTTTCCATCGATTGTTTCATCCTTGGGAGTATCAAATCGCAGGACATCTCCGACAAACTCATCACTGCCTTTGGCGCCGGTCCCTTCTGTCACTCCGGATAGACGCCACTTCGGATCACTCTCATCCGGCTTCATACCTAACGAAGCATCCCAGATGACATTAAAAATCGGATCAATGTCTGATGCATGTGCATTTACAAAACAGCAGACCAATGACAGCAAACAAATTTCAAGAAATTTTTTCATGAGCTCTCCTGGTAAAAAAGGTGCAGCCTAAGAGTGAAATAGAAACGAGAAGAAAGGTAGACGGTTCCGGAATCACATTTACGGCTCTGTCCCTAATAAAACGCTCGGGAGGTTGGTTTACAGCTCTGTCCCTAACGGAACGTTCGAAGGGGTCTGTCCCTAACAGAACGCTCGATAGGGTCTGTCCCTAATGAACATTCGAAGGGGTCTGTCCCTAACAGAACGCTCGATAGGGTCTGTCCCTAATGAACGTTCGAAGGGGTCTGTCCCTAATGAACGTTCGAAGGGGTCTGTCCCTAATGGAACGTTCGGAGGGGTCTGTCCCTAACAGAACGCTCGAAGGTTGGTTTACGGGTAATTGGTAATTCGTAATTAGTAACTACCAATCACGTCCTCTACCAAGTCTGTCCAATCTGCGAACTGGATAAGACCAGGGATAATGAAGGATTTCACATCTCGATCATTATAATATCTGGACTGAAGCATTTCACGATAGGGTACCAGTGGAGTATCCCATTGGGAGCGGTTCAATCGGTTATCCAGTACTGACGCCAATGCGCCGTAGATTCCATACGGTCCATGCAGATACAATTGGACATCTGAATCATCCAGGAATTGCCATTTTTTTAAAGTTTCCAGACTTCTCAGAACATCATACGTTCTTAGTGCTGCAAAACTATCTCCTAATGTAGATAAATCGTCACATACGCGGTAAAAACTGCCGTGATAGGTTTTGAGATCTGTTTCTGAATTAAAAGGAAATGGCTCCAGCGGTCCCATGCCCGTGACATTTAATACCAGTACAGAACGACCTTTGCGAATTTCCTGCCGAATCCAGGAATCATGCGCATCCATTTTCTCGCTTCCATCTTCCCACAAAGCAATCGTCACAGGCGTTTTTACTTCCTTGGCATCGATGGAGCGTAACAACATACCCGAGTTCAACAACCCGGCCTGGCTCCACCAGAAACCGGAACAGGCACTGATATCCCCCGCCAGGAACTCTTGTGTCATACGCAGGTTTAAATCTACCGGCTCACGTGCGGCAAACACTGCTTTTTTTAAAAATTCAGCCGCCTGTGGAATATCCTTTTTTGTTTGCGCAAACGCTTCCTTGTTTTCGTCAAAAATGGTTTTAACATCAGAAAAATCTCCAAGAACCTGACCCGTTTTGGTCACCCAAAGTTGCTCGACGGGTAATGGTATTAGATTTTCTTTCAAAGATTTTTCTTCCAGTTGAAAACTTTTCACAAAAAAGTCACATGCCGCACGCCCCAGGTTATCTGTATAACGATGCACACTGACATCTTCAACTGGCTGAAATAAATTTTCGCATCCGTGCATTTCCCAGAAACGTTTTGCTTTATTTAAAGTTTCGCGTGTTCCTTCGATAGGGAAAAAGTCATATTGAACGCTCAGAACACATAATGGTTTGGGGGCAAAAGCCATCAGTAAATCTGCATGATCATATCCTGCCGCACTGAAGCCGGGCCATATTTGTTCTGCATCCTGTCCGTATCCGCTATCAAAAATCGCGCGTCGGGAAGTGAGAAATGTGGCTGGTGCCGCAGCCGCAAGACGTGGTTCCACCAGGAGCATTAAAGTCGTTTGAGTTCCTCCTCCGGAACTTCCGGTCACTCCGATACGCGAAGGGTCCACCAACGGATGCGCAGAAAGAAAATCGACTGCACGGATCGCATCATGAAGCATATACCGTGAAAGATTATGCCCTTGTAACAAGCATTGAAACCCGCAGTATTCATGCTCTCCTGTGCCTGGGCGCACCGTAAACTTACCCGACGCATTGTCGTAATACCCCATCCGTTCCCCTTGCCCGGTAGGATCGAGCACCAGCACTATTAACCCACGCGCAACCAACATGCGTGCAAGGATTTGATAACGGGGCTCGGCTTTTGCATTCGTACTATGCCCACACAAAAACAAAACAGCCGGGGTATTTTTTGTCGCGCCTTCCGGCACATAAAGATTACTGGTTGCCCGCACACCCGGACGCGTTTCCAGCATCCATTTTTGAATACAAAATCCGTCTTCCTGAATTTCTCCGAAACATTCTGATCCAGGCAACCCCTGGGCTTCAGGAAGTCCTCCAATTTGTTTCAAAAAATAATGTCTGAACTCTTCCGTATAAGCACGAAGTGCTTCCGGAGACGTCACCGCGTCTCGCTTGATATCCCTAAGCGCCTGCGCACGATTCACCCGTTCCTTCAAATATTCCCACAACTGGATTTTGGCATTATAATACGTCAAGCGACTATCCACTTTTAAACAACTCATGGTGCGGTCAATGTTCCTTTTTTCATGTTTGAAAAATGCGTAAGATGATAAAAGTATCCGGTATGCGCAACTCCTGTCAGAGGAGCGCATATTGGTTCTTTTGTCCAATCATTATCTGTGGGGAACACAAGCTGCACACTGCCATCCAGAAAGAAAAAGTGAAGCCCCCGCTGTTCTGGACTTCCGTGATAGCGGGCAATAGGCATTCTTCCGGAGCGGACGTCTCCTTCCATTCCAGGCTCACCTCCTCGCCAAATGGCACTGTTAAAACTTTTCCGATTTTCAAACCCATCCCAATCATTCATTTCACCCGCTAATACCACTCGATGTAATGGAACCGGCATGCCTTGCAGAAAATTAGGGTAATATTCACATAGCGACATGTTACCCGCATACGGAAAGCGATAACGCCCATTCACATCGTCGTAGCGCGAACCATCTGCCAGCGGACAACGCACACGTGGATTTGTGGATAAATAGCCTCCCTCGGTCAGCCATTTATTAAATTGCGGCTGACCTGTCTCCGTGCTCGCAGAGCCCATCCCATCCCAATAGGGCAATGCCCCTTTATCCGCCACCAGCGTTAAAATAGCCGTTCCATACACACGGATATTTGCTGCGCATTTGGTCGTTTTCATCCGTTGATTCATCCGTGACAACGTCGGAAACAATAACACCGCCAAAACCGCCAGAATCGCAATGACTGTCAGCAATTCCAGCAATGTAAGTCCTGCTTGATTTTTAAATTTAGTTTGTGGGAGCATCGGAGTTTTCATGGGAAGATGCGGGGATTAACAATCTGGAAGGATGGTTGGACAAAAAGGGTGGAATCCCTTGAAAATAAACATCCTTTTTTCCTCCGCGAAACGAGATGCGCCAGATTTTTCCATCCGCTTCCGGAGGAACCTCAATGTTGTGTTGTTGAAAAACCTGTGAAGTTTGTTTGATCGGAGGATTAATTTTCAACCGATCGATAGGGCCATCAATTTGAATCGTTAAGGGTTCGTACGCTTTCGACGTAATTGCAAATTCCTTTGTCCCTTCGGGCACATAAATGTACGCCTCAGGAACTCGTCCCATTGGATGAAAACTCTGACTGGAACTCGACGCCTTTACAACCACTAATCGGTTGCTGACATAAATAGTCGGATACCGCCCCCCTGGAGAAATACTCAATGTATAAATCCCATCACTGGCAGCAACGACATCCAGGATTACTTCTCCTTCCGCAAGCCCATCCGCGATTGATACAAGTTCAGGATTCTGAAGCTCATACGCCGTACTAAATGTGTCCCACCTCTCTGCTGTTTGTCTTACCTTGATGCGCTCCCCCGCTTTCGCGCGAATTAATAAAGTCGCAGGACCAAAACGCAAACTCATCCCCAGACTCTCGGGGAACTCTTCCGTCGATTCTTTTTGCGCGGCTTCCAGACGCAAATCATCCTGATCCACCCAGGAAACATATTCCTTCCCGGGAGGAGGTAACTTTACGTCATCTAACAAAGCGAGCAGTTCCTCTTCACTCAACGGTTTCACTTCTCCCTCGCTGGCCGGAAACGTTTTCAAATACCGACGACTTCTTGAAAACTGACTCACAGAAGGATCAATACTTTCAAGAACCTGATAAAAATGCGTAATGTCTTCAGATGTACTTTCCCGTGCCTGATGTTTGGCATAAATATCCGTTAAAAAATAATGCGCGCGCAGGTAATGAATACGTTTTTTCACCCCGGGATCTACAGCAAGTTCAGCTGCTTCCTCCAATTTCTCCCGCATCGTATATAAATTTTTTGGAGAAGGATGAATCACCGCTTCATCTAACAATTGATAATACACTTTCATCGGCTCCGCGGCTTCTCCATAGGCAGTTGAAACAAAATCTGCTTTAAGCGCATCTAAATCCGCGTGGGGATTCCACCAGAGTTTCCCCATCAGATAATAACTGTACCCCCACGGCCCCCAACCGGAACCTGCCTCAGTGATAATTCCGTCTAATCCTTTTTCCTGATACCATTGATAATCCTCCGCATGCACATCTGCCAATGTAAGTGGCCCATATCCCCACCAAACCGCCAAACCATCGTAATCACGTAATGCCATCCGAGGCGCATTTTCTAAAAATCCTTCCAGCTTTTCACGAAATGCGGTATTCGAAAAATCTGTAATCGGTTTAAAAAAACTCTTCGTCCAGGTGGTCATGAAAACCTCAACTCCCGGCACAGCCTTGATATCTGGTGGATCCTGATGCTGGGAATAAGAACCATAATACCCTACAGAATAATGAGGGAATTCTGCCCGTACTTTTTCAGCAATTTGATTAGCAAATCCGCGAAGACGATTAGAAATGGACCCTAATTCTTCGCAGGGTTTACATGTACAAAACCCTCCACCATCTGTTGGACTGATACTGTAAATCGTATAATCCCCGATTTCATGTTTATAGCCATCATGGATTTTCTCTTCAGACTTGTTTGCTTCCCGTTTCCGTATATCTTCCAATACCTCCTCTATCGCCCGGGCAACCATCGCCTCATTAGAATGACATAACTTATAGTTAGGTTCATCTACCTGACGTATCCCATCAATTTCCGCATACCATTCGGGATGACTTCCAGCATATTTTTTAGGAGCAATCAAACGCCCATTATGACCATAAAATCCGCAACGGTTATGACGATTTCGACGAAACCAGTTTCCAACGGCTTCATCCACCCAGGCACTATGCATTTGACGAATGGGAAAAGCAGGCTTTTCAGCAAGACGCTTTATATCAAGATTGACCGTATCTTTTGAGGGAACCACTTCTCCCCATTCTCCCGGGAAAAACCACCGAACTCCCAATTGTTCCAATAATTCAAATACGCCATACGCAGTCCCAAACTTCGATCCTCCAGCCACACGAACAGCATCCGCTGAAATATCCAGAATGAATCCATCCCGGCCTAAAGATTGTTTTTCCACTTCCTTAAACAGATCTTCATTACCAGAAACATGCCCAATATAAATACCGATACCATTGTCAGGCACTTTATCTGAAACAACAAATTCACGACCCGTTATTTTATGAAGATAATCTTTTAAATCATCCGCAGCATAGCGTTCCTGATCTTCCGCCTGTTCAGATAACACAATAAAGGGAACAGGCTTATCAGGAGTCACTAACTCCATCTTTTCAGCATGGACCACAAATAGTCCCATCGTAAAGGCACAATAAAATGCGATATATTTTTTCATTTTAAGGAAAGGTTTCTCTCAAAGGTTTTACATTTTCTAATTCTGCTTTATCTCCTTTAGCAGGCGCATAAAACATGCCGGGAGCCGTAATGCCGCCCGTACCCAGTTCATTGGTTCTTAAGTTTGCCACACAGACCACAACCGTGTTTTTTCCTGCCTGAATTGCATCGGTGACATCCACTTCAAATGGAGTAAAGGCTGATGGCACACTAGTTCCTGCAAGTTTTCCATTTACCCACACGCGCGCACTCTCATCGACTCCGCCAAACCAAAGAAAAACACGTTTCCCTTCGAACGCTTCCGCGATATCGACGGTTTGTCTATACCAAGCCAGACCTTTATAATAACGCAATCCCAGATCGCTCCAGGTCGCAGAAAAGGTGGGCGTCTTCTGCCAGTTTCCACCCGTAATATCCGGCCGTTCATAATGCAGGCTTTCTCCAACCTTCTGTGGGTCCAGTAATGTTTCCCACTCATCCTGCAAGGAGGCCACCAGCGTATTTCCGTTCGAAACCCGTGTATATCCTTGCTCCACCGGCAAACGGAAAAACCGACGCAGGTAACTTTCTGTCTGTCGCGGAGAAAGCATGGGCGGGTCCATCCCCGACAACGCTTCGCGAATTTCATCCAGTTTGTTTAACGCTTGATAAGCCGTTTCCCAATCTCCTCGATCTCGCGCCTCAATCATTTTTGCAAAATTTTCCGTAAAGGAAAATGCTGAATCGAAAATCCTCACACGCTCCTGATAGGGCGATGTCTTCGCTAATTGTGTTGCTTCCTCTAAATATCCTCGTGCTTTCGCGCGTACATCAGGTGGGTAAAATTGCAACAAATTAAATGCACTTCCTGTGTGATAATCGCCGTCACGCATCTGCTCATCGACATACAAGAAAAAGTTTTTCATCGGGACTGCTGCAGCGCCGAAAAGTTTTTCGGAATAATCCTCCACGAGTGCATCCACATCAACGTCGGCATTCCACATCAGTTTTCCAACCACATATAGCGAAGGCCCGTGCGCAGCCCACTGATTCGTACATTCTGTTCGAAACCCCTTTACTCCTTGTTTGGCGTAATACGGAATTTCATCTCGCACACGATGCAATTGCACAAATGTCATCCCCGGATCGGCAAGGTTAAACCAATACCCACGCTCGTAAACTTCCGGCAAAATCTCTGTCCAGGCATCAATAATTTTCTTCAAATAACTCCGTTCCGGACATACAGGATTATTCATGCCATGTACGCGACAAAGCCCAATCGGAGCAATTGCCACCACAATCCGAGGATTGGGTTTTACTTTAACCGGTGGTTCGATGTAGCAGTGATACACGTAAAAAGCAATTTTCTTGTCGGGAAATTCATCAGAAATCCCTTCTAATATCTGATTGAAAAACCAGACATAACGATCCGTCACGCTGCGCTCATTAGAAAACGGATCCCAATTCCCGCCATCCAGTGCCTGGCATTCATTGCACTCACAAAATCCACTTCCATCCCGAGGCCCCATTCCGATCCATGGAGCATCCGGGTTGTCACGAAAATATTTTTTTGTTTCTGTTATCGCCCGAGATAAAACTTCCGGGTTGGAAATACAGATCTGCGCATCTTTGTTAGGCGTCGGTGTTTTAGCAAATAAGTCCGGATGTGTTTCCGGCGTGGCGTCTTCGCCAAGCTTGATACCATGTGCCGGAGGAAGAAACAGCCCGCCCTCTCGTTGATGCTTTTTCCAATGCGCTGTGATCTCTTCACTATCAAGCGCATTGAAGCCAAAATGACGCGCGGGAAACGTGGGTTTTTGTACGGTCGTTTGAGGCGCAATAGAAACATTTGAAGCGGTGGGAATGACGGTGCCAAGTTCGCCAGGAAAAAACCAGCGTACCCCTAATTGTTCCAGCAATTCGTACACACCAATTTCTGTTCCGCGCGGACGTGTCCCCGCAATCGCAATGACTTTTGGAGTGGTTTTAATAAAAAATCCTGTTGGGTCTTCTAATGCTTCACGCATCGCTTCATCCGGTTTCTCCAACCAATGCAAGGCAAGAGAACCTAACAAAATCGCTGTCCCTTTTTCCTCCGCCAGCTTCTCGTGCAAGTCCGTTTGAGCAACGCGATACAACGGCAATTCCGCACCGCTTATTTCTTTAATCGTCTGAACTAACTCCTGTGCAGCTTCCTCTACAGACGATCCATGGAAACGGATTCCCTCGCCCTTTTCGTCTAGATTGGAAATATAAACGCCTGCGACCGGCTTCCCATCCTGCACCAGCACGAGTGGTGCATCCTCTGCCCACGCCATGGAATGCATCACAAAACTTACGACTACAAAAAAAATAAATCTCATTCCTTATTCCCCTTTGAGTTTCTGAATCATTTCCGGCGTATTAATCCCTTGTTTATAAATCGCCCGCATTTCCTCATCACTGAACGCCCTGCCTGGCACGATCGCGAGATCATCAAAAGCGCCGACAAAGCCATAACCGCTTCGCAGGAAATAGGAACGCCCATCAGAACCGGCAATACTTTCAACTGGCAAAAAGAGTTCATCTCCCACACGCTCTCCGTCCAGATAAAAGGCCACACGTCCTTTATCAAAAACCATCCCTACCCAATACCAGTTATTTTCCTGTTGAATCCAGGGAACACTGGAAGTGACAGATACTGAATTGCCCGATGCGTCTTTTGTATAAAAACGAAATGTCCCACGCTGTTCTCCACCGCCACCACCGGAATTACTCTGAGAACGAAAGCGGAAAAATCCGGTATTATCACTTGTCCCCCCTACCAGTCTTTCCAAAAAGACCGGAGTGGCAGATAATGGGCTGGCTCGAAATGCAAAGCATACCGTGAATGCAGACAACTCCCCACCAAGCGCATCATCCGGACGTCGGGAACGCACAAAGACTCCCCCACGATTTACATCTTGCGTGACACAGACCACAGAACCATTCGTTTTTCCTTCCTCTGTTTCTGCATAAGCATTCTCTCCTTTTTCTTCCGCCGTTCGTCCACTGTCTAATGCACAGTTGTCCGGCAATAGCCCCGATTCAAAATTAAAAAATGTGGCATCTACCCCATAAACCAACGCAGGCACGAAGAAAACAGGGAGGATTTTTTTCCAGAATTTCATGATGTTTTAATTCTTTCTAAAATAAAATTGAAAGGGATGCTGCTTAATGGCGCCTTCTCCAGATAAAGAAACTTCCAAACGTCACCACCAGCAAAGCCATACTTCCCGGCTCCGGAATGGTCGTAATGCTGAAAGTTCCACTCTCTGTATTAAACTCAAAAATGCGTTCCCCGATACTGGCACCCCAGATATTTCCACCTACACTGCTCAAAGATGTTGCAAAAGCTCCCGCAAGATCAATTCCGGCAAGATCCGTGAAATCTCCTGCCGATGTTCCTGAAAATAATGTCCAGGATGTATCTCCGAAATCTGCATCCAGGTTGAATTGCAAGGTTCCATCAAACACAGACCCCCCACCCGCTTGCGTGACAAATTGATCCGCTGTCCCAACTCCTGAAATGTTAAAGTGCAAATGTCCCGCTGCCAGCAATGCAAATTCCGCACCGTTTTCTACCACGACGTTTGCATTGGAAAGCGTCCCTGCAAGGTGTACGGTCCCTGCTTCCACGATGGTTCCGCCGGTGTACGTATTATTTCCATTCAGCAGCAATGTTCCACTCGTAGTCTTTACTAAATCTTCCCCACCATTTATTTCCCCCACATTCTGCAAAGCTCCACTTTCCACATTAAAGTTTTTAACATGAATGGCATTGCCATCCAGATCCAACGCACCGCCCTGCAGGTTTACAGTTGAAGAGATAGCATCTGTTCCACTGCCTTCTGTTATATCGCCATGTGCAACCAGTGTCCCTCCCGTCAGGTTGATCGTCGCAGTGATCACATCCGTTGCCGTACCTCCTGTACGAGTTCCCATTACAATTCCATTGTTTGCAGTCACGATTCCATCACCCCCCACATTCAAAGTTCCTGCTACTTTTTGAACACTACCCGTATGTTGTGCCAGTACGAAGTTATCTGCAATAAACTCTCCTCCCAACACATTGAGAACCCCTTGATTCGTTACGGCTGTATTAGCTCCACCTCTGTTTTCTCCCACAAGAACATTAGTAACTTCAATCGTCCCGGCGTCCATGGTTAAAGTACCGGAAGCATAGGCCCCCGTACTCTCTCCACTCCCACGACCAGATCCAATAATCAAATCCTCAATAAGTGCATCTACACTTCCTCCGGAAAAATCGATAGAACCTGCCTGCCCATTAGAAGTCCCACCCCCATCATTCACACCAATTTTCATTTCAGAAACAGCACTGACTCCATCCGCTCCACGAATCACCACGGTCGGTGAGTTTGCAATCACTCCACTATCAAAAGCAAGATTCCCGGTTGCTTTGGACGTACTCCCTCTCCCGACATGAATTGCATCCACATTTAATACATTTGTTTCTCCCAAATAAAGGTTGGATGCAATATATCCCACACTCACCTGCTGATTTGGCACCGTAGAACCCACACGTAAAATACCTGCCGTAATGGTATTGTTGTTCGCAAGATAAACATCTGAAGCGGTGATCTGATTACCCCCTAGTGTATCATCTTGTAAAGAAGCACCTACATTGAACTGACCGGTCGCTCCCAGGTTTGCCTGGAATGTCCCTAATTCCCTCATGTCCAGTTCCGCCGTCGAAGGACTGTTAGGAGAATTGCCCAACCGATGATTCCCCACCGAAAAAACACCTCCCACTTGAGAAATATTTAATGTCCCCTCTCCCTGAAATACTGTTTTGGTATGCAGATCCTGCCCCGTCAACCCTCCCACCAGAAAAACATGACTCAATGCAGTACCACCTACATTTAATGTCACACCATCCGCAATCTCGGTGGTATGAAAATTGGTAGCGCTATCATACTGATAGCTTAAAGAAAGAATCGTACGCGTTGAGTTTATAATATTGGTAGGAGGCGTGGACGTACTGGTCCACCCCGCCCCTCCAAACAAAACGTCTGTCGCAACGGGATTCGAGGGATCCACATCGCCCACCCAATTGGTCACTTCATCCCAATTCAAATTACTTCCGCCGCCCGCATCCCACTCCGATGCAACGGCAGGGATGGCCATTGCTGCCACCCAAACATTGACAATTTTAAATGTCTGCTGAACGTGAATAGATAGTTTTTTCTTCATTTTGTTATGGGGTTACTGGTTACTTTACATTTTAAATACTAGGCACAAGGAAGGGACATTTCCGCTCCGCACGAACGGCGAATGATCATCTTGCAAGGGAAAACATAATGCTGCTGGAGCAGTGGGCGCCCCGCAATCAACTCCATCAAAACCTCTACCGCTTTCGCGCACTCCTCCGCAATATCCGGGGCGGCGGTTGTCAGGTAGTACGGTGCTTTTTCTCCAAATGCTTCATTATCAAATCCCGTAATCGCAAGATCTTCAGGAATACGTACACCTGCTTCCAGCGCAGCAGCAAAAGCACCTCGCGCCCATTGGTCATTGGTACAAAGAATCGCATCCGGTAACGCCCGATTCACTATCAGTTGCCTGACGTACCCATATGCACTCTCTCCCAAATAAAATCCTCCACGGTCCGCAGGTAGCCTGACAATTTCCCCCTCTACATCCGCAAGAGACTGCACTCCTTCCTGAAATCCACCTATCCGATTCAAAGTGGGCCGACTCTCATAATCATTCGTCAGTAAAAGCAGTTTTTTATGCCCTACGGAATGCAGGTGCTGCACCATCTGCGTCAACGTTGCTCGACTATCCCCATAAATCGTAGGCACCCCTAACTTTTCATTCCCTGCAAGCGTCACCACCGGGATGCCCGCATTTGTCAATATCTGCACTTCTTCTTTCCCAAAACTCTCTACCTGATGCGAAATAATCACCCCTTCTACCCGCGCTTCGACCAGTTGCTCCACAGCACGACGATGACACCCACCATGCCAACTCAAATCAATCACAAATATATCATACCCATTCGCCACAATCGCCTGGGGCAAATAATGCGCCGCTGCTCTCACCGTTTGAAAACTCATTCCAAAGTGAATAATCCCGATCAAATTACTCCGCCCCTTGCGCATCGTCAGCGCCGCCCGGTGCGGCCGATACCCCAGTTCCTCCGCTGCTCGCAGCACCTTTTCACGCGTCTCTTCATTGTGCCGATACGACTCACGCCCATTCAAGATATGCGACACCGTCTCGCGCGAAACACCTACGTATTCCGCTATCATCTTTTGCGTCGGGGGACTCTTTCTTTTTATTACCACGTGGTAATCATGTGTGACCACGTGATAATAAGCAAGGAATTTTTAAATTTTCTGCTGGAAACTTTATTCTTTGCAGGGGCGAGATGTCCCCGTCGACAGATCAATTTGCTGGGAGCGCCGACGTCCCCGTCGGCAGAAATTAGTAATTCACAGAAGCTTTCACCAATTCCGGGTCGAGCAGGACGCCGGCCTGGCGCAGGGATTTCTGGAGTTTTTCGATAGGGATCTGACGTCGATTTTCGATGCGTTCCTTGATAAGGAATGCGGCGGCGATCCCGCTAGCTTCGCCTGTCACTGCACAAGTGCCGATCGCACGAGTGACATCGATCACCGTATGATCCGACGACATGCAGCGTCCGACCACGAACAGATTCGGACATTCTTCTGAATGAATCGAGCGTAACGGAACAGGGTAGATCGGCCCCCGTTTTCTCCAGTCCCCGGTAATGCCCACGCAATCGTCCAGCCAAAGATGGCGGTGTTGTTCGCCCAGGGAAAACTGGTTGTGAAGGCGGCGTGTTACCCGGAGCGCGGGAATGGAAGGCAGGGCAAAAGGATAGATCGCCGATTCTGGAGCTTCTGCTTGTTTTTTCTGAAGTTTTTCGCGTAACAGTTTCCGTGTTTCTACCACCTGGCGCGTGACATCACGATGATCGGTTCCTGAAAACATCGGAGGCATGGCTTTTCCTGCGCCCCGATGTTCTTTGTCATACACATTGGTAAAAGTTACCAACCGCAATGCTTCGTCGCGAATTTCATAATACCAGCCTGCCAGTACATTATGAGGAAACTCTTCCACTGCACATCCTGCAAGAAAACTCACATCGGCATCGCCACTAGCATCGATAAACACCTCCGCCTGAATCGCCAGACGCCCACTTTTATTTTCTACAATCAGATGAGAAATTTCTTCCCCTCGCTTCAACACCTGACACACCCGGGTATCATACATTAAAGTAACTCCCGATTTTTCGAGCAGTTGTTCCAGTTTATCGAGAGGCAGCATGTTGGCGC
>CAKUMP010000010.1 GCA_934667795.1 uncultured Chthoniobacterales bacterium
AGGGGAAAAACGGCGAGTACAATTTTGATTGCCCGCTGGATCGCGTCTTTTTTGAATGGAAAGGAATCACCGCGGCGCAACTGGAGCCATTGTTGAAACAAGGCGCATCAGATGAAAAAATTGCCGAATGGGTCCACACGAATGGAAATCCAAAATCGGCAGAAGAAATTGAAGAATTTAATACCAGAACTTCTCAATGGTCGCTTTATAACGATGAAAACCCGGAAAAACGGGAATGGTATATTGAAGCCTGTAAAGAACTCGGTCTGGATCCTGCCACAACGCCCTTGTTTACGTTTCTGGATGCCGATGACGCAGCGAGCTTCGCTTCGTAATATTGCTGGGTAACGGGCAAGACGTGTCACCGGACTCCTAAATTGGAAAGGGACTGGAGGAGGGCGTCGTGCGCATTCAGGTCGTACTGGATAGCGTGGAAGCCTGCCTTGCGTGCGCTTTCGATGTTGGGTGCGAGATCGTCAATGAAGACTGTGGATTGGGGATCGACCTTGAATTGACGAATGGCTTCGGCGTAAATCGCAGGATCTGGTTTCATCAACTGGACTTCATGGGAATAGATTGCACCGGAAAAGTGTGAGAAAACAGAAAATTTCTCGGTGAAATGTTCGACATGGAGGTCGTTGGTATTGGAAAGCAGGTAAAGCGGGTAACGGGGTGCCAGGGATTCGATCAGTTCTACCATGGGAGAATTTAAATGAAAAATATTCTGCCAAAGGTGTGTGAATTCTTCTGTTGTTCCAGTGAAATTCAGAAGCTGATGACTGGTTTCCAGGAATTCCAGACGAGAAATTTTTCCGCTTTCGTAAGAAAGTTTTAAAGTGTTGAGTTCTCCTTGATCAAATGGCGATGACTGAAGAGAAAGGCGTTGCAGTGCGGGTTGAAAATCGAAGTCGAGAATTACTTTTCCGATATCAAAAATAAATGCCTGGATCATGATAGATAGAGATAGTGGTATCAGGGGGAAGTCGGGGTATTTTGTTTTAATTGTGTCAGGATAAATTCAGCGAGTTGATTTGCTGCATCTGGACGGGAGTGCGCCTGAATGGCTTCATGCTGGGCACGAAGTCGGGACGCCTGGTCGGTGAGTAACTGGTCGAGACAATGATAAACTTCAGATGGCTTTGGGGCAATGATTCCGGCATTGGTTTTTCGAAGGAGTTCTGCATTGCCTTCTTCCTGCCCCGGGACGACTTTAGTGATGAGAAGTGGGCATCCTGCTGCGAGGGCTTCCTGAACGGTCGCACCACCGGCTTTGGAAATCAGAAGATGATGAGAACACATCAGAGCAGGGATTTGATCGGTCCAGCCTAATATTTCTACCGGGTGAGCGGAGTTTCGCGTAGCCTTTTGCAGTGCGGATTGCAGGCTTTCATCACGCCCGGCGGTGACTGTTAATCGGACGTCTTTTCGAGCAGCAATTTTTTGGACCAGTGCGGGGGCTTCGGTTTTGCCGGAGTTGATCATGTATAAAATATGATAGGGAGGCGTAATGGGTGGGCGCAGGTTTTTCGCACGTAAATCGGCAAAGATCGGGTTGACCGGGAATCCAAATTCACGAATGATCGCCGGAGAGACTTTGTGCTTTTTAAAGACATTCGCAGTATCCTGATTCGGCACAATGATCCAGTCACTGGAGCAGCGATACCAGACGGAATTGATAGAAATGGAATCGGTAACGACCATGAAAAACTGGAATGTTTTTCGTAACGGCTTTGGAAGCCGGTCCAGAAAATATCCATATACCGGATAGGTGGAAACAATGGCATCCGGGCGAAAATCCTGGAGGACCTTTTGCAGGTATTGTTGGACTTTGTTCAGCACAGCTAATTGCGGACCATTTAACGAGGTCAGGTTAATTAAATCATAAACGGCCTGCCAGACCTTAGGTGCGCGGTTGATGGTGCCCAGATACGTTTTTCGAGCAAAATTATTGAGACGCCCGTAACATTCCGCCAGCGGATCCAAAAATAAAAGCTGCGCATCCGGATGCGATTGTTCAAATGCCCGGAAAATCCCTTTGGCTGCACTATTATGCCCCTCACCAAAGCCCGCAGATAAAATTAAAATTCGTGGTTTAGATGGCATGAGGCTACTTTGGTGAAATTGAAAATACTTATTTATAGGAAATGTTGTTCTATGCAGCAAGAATCCATTTGTGTCAAATGAGGAAATACAGAATACACAAACTTGAATGGCAGCGTACACGGAATAGATTTTAAGTTCGTATATTCTATGTTTCCCAAATGGGGGTGACTTTGGTAGCTTGTGGACGTGTGCAGGGGAATTTCTAGAATCATTGGGCGAATCAGGACGTGTAAAGTCATTTTATTATGGGGTATTCTGAGTATTGGAATACCCAGCGGATATGCGCAATTGTCGGATGAAGAAAGACAGTTGAGGGAAATGTTTTTGCGGGCAAAAGAGAACTTATCGCAGAAAAAATCTCAAACCCCTCCCCGTGCAGAGCCTCGGGAAACGCCTGAAGCGACTCCACGCGCCACACCCAGGAGCACGCCGGTGCCGCGTGCACGGACCAGAGCAACACCTCGTTCGACCCCACGTGCAACACCAGGATCGACTCCGGTGAAACGGGCAGTGCCGCGTGCGACCCCCGTGAAAGAAGAGGTGGCTCCACGAGCGATTATTGTTCCTGGGGCAGATGTGGAAATTTCAGGAACGCCTGTGCCCTGGAAATCATCCGCGCGCGGGGATGAACCAGTGGCGCCGGCAGCAACCCCGGCTCCCACTCCTGCCCCCAGGAGCAGGTCAGTCCCGGATGCTCCAGTGGTGGTCCATAAAAGTGCACGCAGTGAAACACAAGGATATCAACCACCCCCAAAAAGGCAGTCGCGTGGTTTTTTTGGATTCAGAGGAGGACCACGGTATAAATTCCTGACCAATGATGTCCGAAATGCTATTGATTCTGCCAGGGTCCGGAAAGGACGGTGGAAATATATCATCGTTCATAACTCCGGGACAAAACAGGGAAATGCCGCGATTTTTGGAAATTATCATAAAAATGTCCGAAAGATGAGCAATGGGCTGGCGTATCATTTCGTTATAGGAAATGGAAATAAATCCGGAAATGGAGAAATTGAGATTGGAAATCGCTGGACCCGTCAATTGCAGGGCGGACATGTGGCAAGCGACTTCTTGAACAAACAGGCGATCGGAATCTGTCTGGTTGGAGATTATAACTCACACCAGCCGACACAGGAGCAAATTGAAGCTCTGGAAGAATTGATTACTTATGTGCAAACTCGCGTAGGGAAAATCCAGGGGAAAAAATCGATTGTCAAAGCACATAAAGATATCAATCCGAAGCCGACAGATTGCCCGGGGAAAAGATTTCCTTATGATTGGTTATATCGCAGTTTTTAGAGTAAACTATCACGTATGATCATTGGCATTACAGGTGCGAGTGGGTTTATTGGAAGAGCAATGGTGAAAGAAGCGTTGCGGCGTGGACACCATGTGGTGGGGTATTCTCGACGTCCGGAACGAAAAGTTCCGGGGTGTGAGGAAATGCGTGCGTTGCGCCCACCGGAGCCTGCGGATGTGCGTGGGGTGGATGTTATGATCCATTTGGCGGGCGAATCGATCATGGGATACTGGACGCGCAAAAAGAAACGACGGATTCTGGAAAGTCGGGTGGAAACGACACGTGCATTAGTGGCAGGATTTGAACAGGCAAACCGTCCGCCGCGTGTATTGTTATCGACATCTGCAATCGGTATTTATGGGGATCGCGGAGAAGAAGTTTTAACGGAAACCTCTGCCATTGGAAAAACCGGAAAAGAATTTTTGACCGATGTAGGAGTTGCCTGGGAAGCAGAAGCCAGGAAAGCGGAGCAATATGGTTCACGAGTTGTGTGTATGCGGATTGGATTTGTCATGGGGAGATCCGGTGGAGCAATGAAAATTCTGCGTCCGATATTCTGGCTGGGTGGCGGTGGACGTCTGGGCAAAGGGAACCAGTGGATGTCCTGGATTCATTTGCAGGATGTGGTGGGAATGTATTTTCAGGCGATGGAAGATTCCTGGACAGGTGAGACCGTGAACGTCGTGGGACCGGAACCGGTCACCAATCAGGAGTTTACCAGAATACTGGGAGAAAAAATGCACCGGCCCACTATTTTCCCGGCACCCGCATGGCTCTTGAAAGGAATGCTGGGAGAGTTTTCACACCTGTTGTTGGATAGTCAACGCGTGCTACCTGCGCAGGCAGAAAAAAACGGGTATGAATTTCAGATTGCCACCGCGCAGGAAGCATTAACAGAAGGATGACATCGTCACGCGTTCTTCTGTATTAGGGCATCATTGTTTTCCATAGAAAGTAGCTGTTTTTCATGATACAACTATAAAAGTTATTGGTTTTCATGAATTGCTATGGATTCTTATCGTTTTTCAGAAGTTGTAAATGTTTTTCACGGAATTTCTCTTCCTGAGAGTAAAATGCGTTTGGTGGGTTATGCTGCCTTGATTGCATATTTCGGGTTGAATTGTGATGCTGGATGGAGCAGAGTTGAGGGATGGCAGCTCCGCAAAATGTTGTAGCGATTATTTATGATTACGATCAGACGTTAAGTCCTAATTATATGCAGGACGAGGTGCTTTTTCCGGAGTTCGGGATTGACAGCAAGCGGTTTTGGGCAAAATGCAATAAGCTGGTTCAGGAAGAGATGTTCGAAAATGAACTGGCATATATGAAGACGATTCTGGACGAATTGGCGATGGATCGTCCGACTAATACTCGGTTAAAACAATTAGGAGCAGGGTTGACATTTTATCCGGGACTTCCCGAAATGTTTGAGGAGTTTAAAAGCAATTTGCTGACAGAACATCATTTGTCGCATGGCATTCATGTGGAACATTATATTATTTCGTCGGGGTTAAAAGCGTTGATTGAGGGAAGCCGGCTGGCATCTCATGTGGAGGCTGTTTTTGGCTGTGAATTTGCGGAAGATGCAAATGGACGGATTACTTTTCCCAAACGGGTCATCAGTCATACCCAGAAAACGCAGTTTCTTTTTCGCATTAATAAAGGAATGCTGGATTTGACGGAGGATGTGAATGACCACATGCCATCGGATTTGCGTCCGGTGCCATTTGAAAACATGATTTATGTGGGAGACGGACCAACGGATGTCCCTTGTTTTACGTTGATGCGCCGCAATGGGGGGCAGGCAATTGCGGTGTATAATCCGAATGACCCTACGCGGACGAGTTTCAGGAAATGTTATCAGCTTATGGGGGCCGCGGATCGGGTCCGGCATGTTGCGCCATCTGACTACCGGGCCGGGAGTCATTTACGCTTCCTTCTGGAAGCGATGGTGCATGAAATTGCAGACCGAATTGTGCTGCGGAATGTCAAAGCTGCCGAAGCCGGCACTGTAAAAGCCCCGACTCACGGGTGACAGGACATTTATTTTGGGGAATGTTTACGAAATTCGTTGGCCGTAATGCCAGTTACAGTACGGAACTGGCGTGAGAAATGGTAGATGTTTTCGTAGCCCAGGGTATCCGCGATCATTCCGATGGAGAGATCGGAATGTAAAAGATATTTCTTGGCTTGTTCAATCCGGGCGCGCACAAGAATTTTATTGGGAGATTCTCCCATGATTTCCTGACAAAGTGAACGAAAATGCCCTTCGCTATAACCGCTGAATTCTGCAAGCCTGGCAACAGAGTGAAACTGTCGAGGATCTGCAAATAACGCATTGAGAGTAGCGGTGATGGTGCGCTCACGATGCAATGGAGTACCACTGGCTGTTGGCTTGCGCGAATTTTGTAACAGATCGAGAAATAGCCCTTTTAACAGCAATTCTGCAGCCAGAAGACTTTCCTGGTCTGTTTGTCTCAAAAGATTGTTCTGATGTAGCAACGCAAGAATACGGATGCCGGTTTGATCAAAAAAACGAATGTCTGTAAACCTTGAATAAAACGGAAGCTGAGGCCATTGGCCCTGCGGGAGTTGTTGTTCCCCAAGAAAAAAATCAATATGAAAATAAGTATCTCCGAGATATTCAGGGTCAAATTGACGCACTTCCAGATCCATTCCAGGGAGCATACAGAGGCACACCCCCGCATGAAGCGGGTAAGAACGGTTATTCCCATGGTCAATCAGTTCCCCTTTGCCGGAAAAAAAGAACCAGAAAGTGAAATCGACAAGAACGCGTTTAAACCATTCGCGAGAAAGGGAGTGGTTGTCAGGCCATTTTGGAGAACGTCCGTAATGGTTGAAACGTAACCGAAGCGGGAGCCAATCACTGGAAGCAAAAGAATCGGAGGGCATAGGCAGAGTTGATACACAAGAACTGCAGGCTAACACAGAGCTAGCGGAATTCAGAAGCAATATTTACCGGAGCGACTGCTGCGGCAGAAAATTAGTAATTACTAATTATGAATCTGAATTTCAGAGGCAAATCAGGCGGAAAGGCGAATAGATAGTGGAGTTTCGAGGATTTTTTACGGGTCTGTCCCTAATGGGAGGCCCGGAGGTTGTTTACGGGTCTGTCCCTAATGGGAGGTTCGGAGGTTGTTTAACAGCTCTGTCCCTAATGGGAGGTTCGGAGGTTGTTTAACAGCTCTGTCCCTAATGGGAGGCTTCAAATGCTCAAATTTTAGACTGGAGGACTCGTTCGCCGACGAGGACGTCGGCGCTCCCAGGGCTTGGTTTTCCCGGTATTCGATTGATATTCTATTGAAGTTTTATGGATATTTCATGGATATTTTATGGGAAATGGCTTAAAAGTGGGTGCGTAGGTAAAATTTTTGTGAAATTGCGATTGGTGGTTTACGGGAGGGGAGAGTTTTTTTAGAATTCAGGAAAATTTTTCTCGTTGTGAGGTGAAGTCTGCCACACAATTGCACGTTTATGTTTTCCTCAATTTCCATAGAAATGATTTGCCTGTTGGTGGCCGTGTTTTTACCGGTGTTTTTTATGCCGATAATGCTGGTTCTGGGTAATTCTTTTCGGAAGTGGTTGGGGTATATCATGATGCTTGCACCGCTTGTTTCGTGCGTGTTGCTGGGATGGCTCGTGGGGAGACTGGAACCGGGCGGGAGTGAGGTGTGGGAATTGTCCTGGGTACCTTCCCTGGGACTGAATTTATCTTTTCTGGTGGATGGAATATCGATTTTTTATGGATTTATCATCAGTGGGATAGGCGTACTGGTTTGCTGGTATGGAGCAGAGTATCTGGGGGATAAATATGAATTTCAGGGGCGGTTTTATGCCTACATGGGATTGTTTATGACCGCTATGCTGGGGACGGTTTTTTCGGATAACATTTTATTATTATTTGTATTCTGGGAAATGACCGGGATTGCGTCGTTTTTATTAATTGGATTTCTGCATGAGAAAGAAGCGTCGCGGGTGGGGGCGCGTTGCGCATTAATTGTTACGGTCGGGACGGGGTTACTGATGCTGGCCGGGCTGGTATTGTTGGGGATTCAGACGAAAACGTATTCGCTTTCGGTCATGGCGGCGCAGGAAGGGACCTGGGGATTTACCGGGTCAGCACTGGTGCTTTTTGAAGTCACGATGGTGCTGCTGTTGATTGGAGCCTTCGGAAAATCCGCACAGTTTCCATTTCATTTCTGGCTTCCCGGAGCGATGGCGGCGCCTACGCCGGTGAGTGCTTACCTGCACTCTGCCACCATGGTGAAACTGGGCGTATTTTTGACGGCGCGTCTATTCCCTGTCTTTCAATCCCTGGAAATATGGTTTTGGTTTGTTTGCGGGGTGGGGTTTTTCACCATGCTGCTGGGCGCGTATCTGGCATTATGTTCGCATGATCTAAAAGCGATTCTGGCATTTTCGACGGTCAGCCAGCTTGGATTTTTGATCGGGGCTTATGGATTGGGAGGAAAAACAGGTATCCAGGTGGATTTTATCCATATCCTGAGTCATGTGTTTTATAAGGGGGCATTGTTTATGATTGCAGGGATTGTGGATCATAGTGCCGGGACGCGAGATGTACGGGCGTTGGGAGGGCTGGGGCGCTATATGCCATTAACCTGCTTTGCTGCAGCGGTCACCACCGCATCACTGGCCGGGCTGCCTTTGACCATGGGGTTTATAAGTAAGGAAATCCTGCTTGCAGACATTGGAAATGCGGAGGTCGCGTTATTTTTGGGAATGTTTGTGGTCTTTGCCGTGCTGACGGTTGCTTTTGCTTTGCGTATATTTTTCAAAGTATTTCTGGGGCGTACGCCGGAGAAATTGCATGTGCATCGTCCTGGTTTGAGTATTCAATTGCCACCATTTTTGCTTGCGCTGGCAGTTCTGGTGTTTGGAGTTTTCCCGGGAACACTGGATGGAATGCTGGGATGGTTATCGGTGCCGGGATTACATACCGTGGGAGATGTTCATCTCGCATTATGGCATGGCGTTACACGGGAATTATGGATCACGCTTGGGATTGTGGTATTGGGGGTTGGATTGTTTTTTCTGGCGGAGAATACGCAATGGAAATGGGCAAAAATTCCCCGGATTCTTCGTTTCGACGAACTTTTTGAAGCGGGTTTAAATGGTCTGAGCACCTATTCCAAATCCTTGACTCTGGCCCTTCGCGCAGATTGGCCCCCTGCCTATCTGCCCATCACGATTTGTTTCCTGGTCTTTATCTTTGGAGCAACCGTATTGGTTTTACCGGATACTTTTTATCATGTTTTCAGGCAGATTGACTGGCATTTTTCGCCTTTGCGAACCGTCGTTGCTTTTATGATCTGTCTGGGATTATTCGGGGTTATTATTTTGCGACGCTGGGCCACGCAATTGCTGGCAGTCTCGGTTTCGGGATTTTTTCTGACATTTTATTTTGTTTTGTATCGTGCGCCGGATTTGGCGATGACGCAGATTCTGGTGGAGTCGGCCTCTACCGTCATGATCCTGTTGCTGTTGTCTCGTTTCCCCAGTGCGCAACTATTTGTGAGAGCCGACTTGCGTCCCGGAAAGGGGAGAAATTTCCGTATCCTGTTATCCGTGCTCATGGGGGTCAGCATGGGAACATTAGTTTTATTTTCTGAATTACACATTCATCCTGATCCGATTGGCAGAAAACTGGCAGAAATGTCTGTTCCACTTGCGGAAGGGTCGAATGTGGTAAACGTCATTCTTGTTGATTTTCGTGGATTTGACACCATGGGAGAAATTACCGTGTTGTTGATTGCGACGCTGGGCGGGTTGGGGTTAATGATGCGGTATAAGCGGCGAAAAACAGGAAGGAAAACCATGGTGCCTCCAGGATTCTTTTTAGGGAAAGGGAAGGAAGAAAAAGAAAAATTATGAGAGCATTGGATTCGCTATTATTGAGGTCCTTGATTGGATTGATTTTCTTGCTGGTAAATATTGTGTCCATTTACCTGCTGTTGCGTGGGCATAATCTGCCGGGTGGGGGGTTTATTGCGGGGCTGATGACAGGGATGTCCTTTATTTTGCTGGGGTTGGCGCGTGGGTGGGAAGAATTGCAGAAAGAACTGCCTGTACCGCCACTACGGTTAGCGACATTTGGGGTATTGCTGACGATTATTTCGGGGAGTCTGCCCATGTTTGTGGGCGATCCCTTTTTAACCAATTACACATTTCATTTGCCAAAACTTCCGATGGTGGGAGAGTTGCACATTGGAACCCCGCTGATATTTGATTTCGGAGTATTTTTGCTGGTGGGATGTATTACTGTCAAACTGGTGATTGTGCTTGCGCGTTCCACCTCCGGGATACCGGCATTTACGCCGGGCGAGATTCCGTACTATTCTTCGATTCTGGAAGAACCCATTGAGGATTCTCTGGACGAATCCATGCAAAAGGTCATTGAAAAGGGGAAAGGGAGGAAACAGTAGTATGCAGATTGAAACAGCGATACTGGTGGGCGTCATGTTTGGGGTTTCAACTTACTTATTGTTGAATAAAAGTTTTGTACGAATTCTGTTTGGGTTTGTCCTGCTGACCAATGCCGGGAATTTATTTATTTTATCGATGTCCGGAAACCCGGACAATAAACGTTCTCCTGTCCTTGCGGAGGGATCTGGCCCAATTGTGGATCCCATCCCGCAGGCGCTGTTATTAACAGCGATTGTGATCGGGTTTGGGTTGACTATTTATTTAATTATGCTGCTGTATCGGATTTTTTTGGATGAGAAAACAACGAACGTAGAGACACTGTTCAAACCGGAGCCCGATGATGAATAGTCTGATGGGACCATTTTTAATTCCGATTGTCACCGCGTTGATCTGCTGTCTTTACGTGGGGAGGCCGAGTGTTAATCGACGGATATTTATTGCGATATCGTGTATTATTCAGTTTGTCTGGGCATTATATCTTGCCTGGTGCACGATAGGAAACGACCCGATGGTGTTGCTGCTGGGGAAATGGGCGCCTCCATTCGGGGTCGTGCTGGTGGTAGATGGTCTGGCGGCAATCATGTTGTGTTTATCGACCTTCGTGGTGATGGCCTGTGTGTTTTTCAGTTACATGGAAATCTCCATAAATTTGGAACAGCCGTTAAGGTTGCCGCTCATGCAATTGTTGGCCGCGGGGATTAATCTGACCTTTATTACCGGAGATTTATTTAACCTGTTTGTGGCATTCGAGATCATGCTGGTTGCTTCTTACGCCTTGTTGACACTGGAAGCCAGTGATCGAGACGTGAAGGAGGCATTTCCGTATCTGGCGGTAAATATCTTTGGGAGTACGCTGTTCCTGGTGGCTGCAGGGCTGGCGTATCGGGTGTTTGGAACATTAAACCTGGCAGATATTTCGCGTCGTGCAGCCGAGATGCCAAATGACCCGGGGTTATTGATGGTGGTGCTTTTGCTGATGGTGGTGTTTGGGATTAAGGCGGGAGTTTTTCCCTTGTATTATTGGTTGCCGAACAGTTACCCGATTTTGCCCTTTTCGCTTGGGGCATTTTACTCAGGGATGTTGACCAAGGTGGGGATATATGTGTTTTTGCGGATGCTGTGTACGGTTTTCCCACACTCCCTGGATTCAGTGCATTTGTTGCTGGCGAGTCTGGCAGGATTGACCATGGTGTTGGCGGTGCTGGGGGCGGTGTCGCGTAACTTTGTGCGCGGGATTTTGTCGTTTCATATTGTCAGCCAGATTGGATACATGGTGCTGGCAATTGGTTTCTTTACGCCATTAGGGATTACCGCCTGTATTTTTTATGTCATCCATCATATTATCGTAAAATCGTCATTATTTTTGATTGGAGGGACTGCGATGTTTTACAACCGAACGGATAATCTGGAATTAATGGGCGGATTATGGAAAACGGCTCCCTGGTTGGGAGTTTGTTTCCTGTGTCAGGCATTTTCGCTTGCCGGAATTCCTCCCTTCAGTGGGTTCTGGGGGAAATTCATGATTATCAAGGTGGGGCTTAGTGGCGGAGATTATCTGTTGATTCTGGCAGCATTAGTGGCATCTATTTTGACATTAGTCAGTATGCTGAAAATCTGGCTGGGGGCATTCTGGAGTCCGTTACCGGAAGGTGGAACGGTGAAGCTGGAATCGCGTGCGCGGGCGGTGGGGATGACCATTATTGTCGGGGTATTGACGCTTGTGTCGCTGGGGATTGGGTTTGGGGCAGAGTTTTTCTATGGGATTTCGGAAAAGGCAGCAGCATCCATTCTGGATTTTGAAACCTATCAACGGGCGGTGTTGAGCTTGCCCGGGAAAGGAGGCATGTGAAAAAGGCATTAGTTTATCATTTGCTGATTACGCTGGTGTGGATGTTTTTAAGTGACCATGCGAGCATGGGGGGGCTGGTGGTGGGCGTTGCTACCGGGTTTTTATTGATTATGCTTTTTCGCAAGGCGCTGGATTGTCAGGATTATATCCGGCGTGTGCTGGCTGGGTTGAAGTTTATATGCATTTATATTGTGCTAGCGATCGAATCCAATTTTCGGATCGCAAGTATGGTATTGCGTAAAAATGCGGAAAAAATCCCCGGTGAATTTATTTATTATGATGTCACCGGGCTGACATTTTTTGAGAAATTGTTAATATGCCAGGCGATTGGCATGACGCCCGGAACGATTGTGGCGGAAGCAGATTTAAATGGAGATACGATTGTGGTTCATATTTTTGCTTCCGGGACAGCAGAAGAGGTCAATGAGGCATTGGATAAAAATTTAAAGGAAAACATTCTTGCGTTTACCCGATAGAAAGAAATGGCAATGAAAGAAATGATTATTCCAACTGTGGTTCCGATTTGTTTGTTTTTACTGGTGATTTCCGCATTGCTTGCGTTACGCCGGTTGTTGATTGGCCCTACGATCATTGATCGTATTGTGGGGTTTGATATGACGACGGTTTGTATTATCGGGATGATGGTTTTGTTGTCGGTGTGGTGGGACACGCATTTGTTTATTGAGATCATGCTGATTTTTTCCTTGTTGGGATTTGTGGGGGCGATTGCGTATGTGAGTTATCTGCACCTGCATCCGGGGAAAATCCGTTCTCGTGATAATGCGACACCCGTATTCAGGAAAGGAGAGGATTCATGATGTTGGATATCGTGGTGTGCTTTTTGTTGCTCGCAGGAGCAACGCTGATGCTTTTTGCTGCACTCGGAATTAATATTTTCCGCGATGCATTATGTCGTGCACATGCGTTGACCAAGGCAAGTACGATGGGCATTTGTTTGATGTTACTGGCATTGTGGATTGCGCTGGACGATGACGTATCAGGATTGAAAATCCTCTTGGTGATGTCCTTTAGTTTGTTGACAATCCCTCTGGCCGGGCACCTGATTGCGATGCTGATTTATCAGGATTATCAGTACCAGAAACAGGAAGAAGAAAAAGATGATGACGAGATTTAGAGCTTTTTAAGTTTTGAATTCATCGACGAGTGCCTGGACGGTGGTTTTGGCATCTCCGAAAAGCATACGGGAATTTTCGTTAAAGAAGAGAGGGTTTTCAACCCCGCTGAAACCGGAACCCATGGAACGCTTGAGAATAAAAACCGTACGGGCTTCATCCACATTAATAATGGGCATTCCATAAATCGGACTGGATTCGCTCTCGCGTGCGGATGGATTGACCACGTCGTTGGCTCCGATCACGATTGCGACATCCATGTTGGGCATGATCGGATTGATATCATCCATTTCGCAAAGTTGCTCATAAGGCACATCCGCTTCCGCGAGGAGCACATTCATGTGCCCGGGCATACGTCCTGCGACCGGGTGAATCGCATATCGGACTTCGCAACCATTATTTTCCAGCAGATCCGCAAGTTCGCGGACCGCATGTTGGGCCTGGGCGACTGCCATCCCATATCCGGGAACAAAAACTACCGAACCGGCGGCTTCCAGGATGTAATAGGCATCGGAAGGCGTGAGTGCTTTGACTTCACCCTCCATCCCTTTTGCGGAACCGCCTGCTGAAGAGGATGTTCCAAACCCGCTGAAAAGAACATTCGTCAGCGAACGGTTCATTGCTTTACACATGATATTCGTCAGAATAATTCCACTCGCACCCACAAGCGCACCCGCGACAATGAGGACATTATTGGAAATGACAAATCCCGCCGCGCAGGCCGCAACTCCGCTGTAACTGTTCAGGAGAGAAATCACCACCGGCATGTCTGCTCCCCCAATAGGCAGAACCGCAAGAATCCCTAATAATAAGGAGATACCGACCAGAATGAGAAATATCTGATAGCTTTCTGCCGGATTCATACAGTAAATCGTCGCCAGCCCCAGCATGGCAAGCAACAGAAGCGCGTTCAGGATATTTTGTACGGGAAATAAAATGGCTTTTGTCGGGATTTTCTCTGCAAGCTTCGCATAAGCAAGAATGCTGCCGGTAAAGGTAATTCCTCCCACCAGAACCGCCAGCGAAACCGCAAAGGCAATAAACACGCTCATGTCCGGGCCTTTTTGATACTCCCACCAGCCAAGCAGCAAACTCGCCAGCCCCCCGGACCCATTAAAAAGTGCTACCATTTCCGGCATGGCGGTCATCTGGACACGATACGCCGCAACCCCACCAATAATACTGCCAATCACAGCACCCAGCAAAATCCATTGAAAATCAATGTTCTTTTCCAGCAGAGTCGCCACAATCGCCACCAGCATCCCCAAGGCAGAAAGCAAATTCCCTCGACGGGCAGAACTTTGCTTCCCTAACATTTTTAATCCGAAAATAAATAAAATGGCCGAGAAAATGTAGGCGTAGTTAATAAGATTTTCGTGCATGGGAAAAACGGGTTGAGTCTGGAATCCGGTTGGGGAAATCCATGGTTATTTTTTTTGGTCTTTTTTGCGAAACATCGTGAGCATGCGATCTGTCACCAGGTATCCCCCGACCACATTGATCATTGCCAGAGCCACGGCGAGGACAGCGAGGACAATTTGTGTGGTTCCTTCACTTGAGCCAGCCGCATAGAGTGCTCCCACAATGGTGATTCCGGAAATGGCATTGGTCCCGGACATCAGGGGGGTGTGCAATTGAGAAGGCACTTTCGAGATAAGCTCAAATCCCAGAAAAATTGAGAGTACGAGGATGAAAAATAAAAGTGTGAGTTCCATAATAGTTATGCCTGGATAAGATTTTTAATCGTTTCGTGCACAATTTCTCCCTGATGGGTGATGACGGTTGCACGTAAAATTTCCTGTTGCAGGTCGACAGGAAACTTTTTGGTTTCCTTGTTCCAGAAGTGCACCAGCAGGTGGGTCAGGTTGTTGGAATACATGGTAGAGGCGTTGAATGCGACTTGAGAGGGTAAATTTCCTAACCCGTAAATATGAACCCCATTCTGATTCACTTCGGTATCGGGCTGGCTGCCTTCTACGTTTCCGCCTGACTCGACAGCGAGATCAATGACCACGGAGCCCGGACGCATTCCGTGAAGCATGTTTCTGGTCAGGATACGAGGGGCGGGGCGTCCGAAGACTTGTGCGGTTGTAATGACAATGTCCGCTGCGCTGCAATGTCTGGCGAGAGCTGTACGTTGTTTTTCCAATTGTTCTTCTGTCAGTTGTTTCGCATATCCCTGGGCAGTCTGGCCCGTTTCTCCCAAATCGATTTTGATAAATTTGGCTCCGAGGGATTCCACTTGTTCTTCGACCACCGGGCGTGTATCAAAAGCTTCAACACGTGCTCCCAGACGACGAGCCGTCGCGATAGCCTGCAGGCCTGCCACCCCGGCACCAATGATAAATACCTTTGCCGGAGAAATGGTGCCACTCGGGGTCATCATCATGGGGAAAATGCGATTCAGTTTCTGTGCGGCATAAATCACTGCAGCATACCCCGCCAGATTGGCCTGAGAGCTCAACGCGTCCATTTTTTGTGCAAGCGTCGTACGCGGAATCATTTCCATGCTGAGTGCGGTCACTCCCTGCGCTGCCAGCGCTTTGATCAGTTCTGTTTCCTTGAAGGGATCCAGATAACTGATGTGGATCAGCCCGCGTGGCAGTTCGGAAATCTCGTGCAATTGCGGCGGGCGCAAACGCAGAAGGATTTCCGCGCGGGATTTTGCGGACGAGAGGTCGGTTGCAACCGTCGCTCCAGCCTTTGTGTACGCTTCATCGGGCACATTAATCGTTGCGCCTAATCCTGGTTCGATTTCGATTTGTGCGCCCAGGGAGAGAAGTTTTTTGACATTTTCAGGAACCAGGCTGACGCGGTATTCCTGTGGGTGGGCCTCTTTCAGCACTAAAATCTGCATGAATAAAATTTCCTAACAGATTTTTTGACAGAATTCCAACAAAGAATTTTGATTTTCATTGACGGAGGCTGGACGTGAAGGGAGATTTGGTGTTAGTTCGTATGAGAATATGGAAAATGTAATCATAGTTGGATCTGGATGTGCGGGATTGACGGCAGCAATTTATGCAGCGAGAGCGAATTTGAATCCATTAGTGCTGGCAGGGAAAGAACCTGGGGGACAATTAACGACTACGACATTGGTGGAAAATTTTCCGGGTTTTCCGGATGGAGTTCAGGGGCCGGACTTGATTATGAGCATGCAGAAACAGGCCGAGAAGTTTGGCGCACGATTTGAGTACGCAACGGTGGAGGCGTTCGAACCTGGAGAAAGAGCGCATCGTTTGAAAGTGGATGACGAATGGCTGGAAGCACGCACGGTGATTGTTGCCAGTGGCGCTTCCGCACGCTGGCTGGGACTCCCGCGTGAACGCGAACTGGTAGGACATGGACTGACTTCGTGTGCGACATGCGACGGCGCATTTTATCGGGATGTTCCGGTATGTGTCATCGGAGGGGGAGACTCCGCATGTGAAGAAGCCACATTTTTGACAAGATTTGCATCGAAAGTTTATTTAATTCATCGTCGGGATGAATTGCGCGCATCGAAAATCATGGCGGAGCGGGCAGAGAATAACCCGAAGGTGGAAATGGTCTGGAATTCGGTGGTAGAAGAGTATCTGGCAGATGATGCAGGACACATGAAGGGGATTCGCATCCGGAATGTGAAAACCAATGAGGAATCTATCCTGGACTTGAAATGTGTTTTTGTGGCGATTGGACACACCCCGAATACCGAAGCTTTTCGGGATGTGCTGGAAACGCATGAGGGTGGGTATCTGACCCATCAGCATGGCACACAGACAAATATCCCCGGCGTTTTTGCAGCAGGAGATGTTGCGGATCCGATTTATCGTCAGGCAGTCACGGCTGCAGGACAAGGGTGCGCCGCTGCACTGGATGCAGAACGGTATCTGGTAAATCTGGAAGCTTCAGAAAATTCCGGTAGTTAATGATGTATTAAAAATTTGAAAATCTGTGATCTGACGCAGTTTTACTCGCCAGTAAGTGGAGGGGTGAAACGGTATATTTTTGAGAAAAAGCAATACCTGCAACGCCTGCAGGGAGGGGATGAGCATGTTTTGATTATTCCTGGTGCGCGTTCTCAAAAAGTGGAGGACATGCCGGGGTGTCAGGTCTATGAAATTGCTTCTCCATTGATTTCGAAAACATCTCGTTATCGAGCATTGCTGAACCTGAATGCGGTGGAAGAAATTCTGGAGACGGAACGTCCGGACGTGATTGAGTCGGGCGATCCTTATCAGATGGCGTGGAAAGCGATTGCATCGGGCAAAGCGTTGCGGATTCCGACGGTGGGATTTTATCATTCGCATTTCCCGGAGGCGTATTTGCGAACCGCTTCAAAGTTTCTGGGGCAGTTTGGAAGCGAGGTGATGATGGATATGGCTTCACGTTATGTGAGCAAGCTGTATAGCAGTTTTAACAGAACCTGTGTTCCTTCGGAAGCATTGCGCCAGGTGCTGGAGCAGTGGGGAGTGGAAAATACCGTGACGATTCATCTGGGTGTAAACACAGAAGTATTTTGTCCAGAGCCGGAAGATCGTCAGGAAACACGCAAAAAAATGGGCTTGCCTGAAGATGCGTTCGTCCTGTTGTATGTCGGGAGGCTGGCGGTAGAAAAAAATACACGGACATTGTTTCAGGCGTTTTCCCAACTGCGTGGACAGGACGGGATGCGGCTGGTGATTGTCGGGGACGGGAATCAGCGTGGGCTTGTGGAAGCATTGAAAGCAGAGGGGCACGAGGTGACGTGGCTCCCGTATTGTGGAGATTCTGCGGAACTGGCAAAAATTTACCGGATGGCGGACCTGTTTGTGCATCCCGGAATTCTGGAAACATTCGGACTGGTGACGCTGGAAAGCCAGGCATGTGGCGTTCCTGTCGTTGGAATTCGCGGAAGTTATATGGATCGCATCATTTATAACGATCAGCAACACTGGGCAGCAGAAAATTCGCCGGAAGCACTGGCGCGTGCCATTGTGGCCATGCGTACCCAGAATCTCCGGGTATGGGGGAAAGAAGCCGCTGAAAAAGTGCGCGAAAAATACACCTGGGAGCAGGTTTTTTCCCGATTGTTTACAGTTTACAGAGAGGTTCAGGACGAGTATCCTGCAAGGCAATGAAAACATCCCGACAACTTGAAATTCGCGCGTATCAGAAAGGTGATCGGGAGGAGGTACGACGTTTGTGCTGCGAAACAGGTTTTTTGGGCAACCCGATCGACCCGATGTTTGAAGACCGGGAGTTGTTTGCCGATTATCTGACCGCTTATTATACAGATAAAGAGCCGGAATCTTCTTTTGTTTTGCTGGTAGATGGAGAAATTTGCGGTTATCTGCTGGGTTCGAGAAAGCCGCTGCGCCAGCAGATGCATTCTTTTTATCACAATATTTTTCTGTTTCTCAAAGGCGTTTGCCGCTATCCACGCTACGGAGCCGCCTCCAGAAAGTTTGTCCACTGGATTTTCAAAAACGGCTGGAGGGAAGTTCCCGCTGCCCCTAAGCGGATCCCGCATTTTCATATCAATTTATTACCACATGCCCGAAACGTTCCTTCAACCCGTGCATTGATTGATGCCTACCTCGCTTATCTGCATCAATGTGGAGAAAAACAGGTGTACGGACAAATGGTCACTTTCGCCTCCCGACGTGGGTTCAGAATGTTTGAGCGATACGGGTTTCGGGTTCTCAATCGTGCAGAAATTACCAAATATCGGGACGTCCATCCAGAGCCCGTGTTCCTCTGTACGGTCATCAAAGACCTCGAACAAAGCTCGCAGCTTTATCAATACCCTGCCGGCCAGGAATAAAATTTTTTAGCGATCCTTGCGTGAACCGCTTATTGGAATCCCCCGTGTTCACTGATGATAAACGAAATGGCTTGAATCAGGTCTTCGCTGAGAATCGGCTTTCGTAACACAATGCCTTCTGCCTGGCTAAGAAAAATGCGTATTTTCGGATCATCTCCATGCCCGGTGATGAAAATAAAACGTTTCGCCATCTCCGGCTTCACCTTTTTTACCGCCAGATAAAACATATCGCCCGGCATCTGCGGCATCATGAGGTCACATAAAATGACATCAAAATCAAATTCCATCACTTCCCGCAAGCCTTCTACTCCGTTGGATACTGTCGTAACCAGATAGTTCCGTAACTCCAAAAGCTGTTTTAGCGTATCCGCAAGCTCGATATCATTATCCAGCAATAGGATATTTCGAATTTCATGCTGATTAGAATCCATATCCGTTGGCATTCCAAAAGGAATTTATCATGTTCAGGAAATGTTATAATCTTTTTTGAAGATTTGCCAACATAAATCCATTTATGAAGAATGGAGGGAATCTATTTATTTTTACATGGAGGCAGGTTTGACAAATACGCCAATTAGCGGGCGTTTGGAAGGCGTATTTGAAGTGAAATCACTGACAAATCCTTCCTTTGTACGTATCTCCACGTGCCCTGCACCACGTCCTCCATATACCAGAACGGCTCCAGCCCGATGCGGCTGTGCGTAAGACCGATTTTCCGTACCGAGGCCACATAATCCGCGTCAAACCGGCCTGAAAACAGCCCTTTGCAATGCGTGGCCTGCGCCGTGCGCACATGATCCATCAAGGCGGCGGCCTTCACGGGATCAGACCCGAATATCGCCACCAGATGCGGCCAGCCGCCGACATAGCTGTAAAACTTCTCCAGCGCGGGAGGCAGAACCTGCTCCGCGATTGGTAGAAACTCCCGCATGGCGTCGCGCGTATCGGCGTCTATGCTAAGAAAAGACAAGCAGTCTTGCAGATTATCGGTGGTCGCCATGTCCAAAAACAAGTGATGGTTGCGATGAGCCGGGTGATTCTCTAACTCGCAAAACCATAGGGCAATAGATTCGCCTGTCCAACATATTTATCGCCCGCCCTGTCATATTATTTCGTCATAGTGGGATTATTACGACAAGACGCCAGCCGCGCAGCGCCGCTGACGGGGCAACAGGCGGCAGGAAACATCGCGTAATAAAATTTGAGCAACATGCCGCCGGCATGAAAAAACCGGCACGACCCCCACCGCAGCCGCGCCCCCAAAACCGCATGACACATGATGCGGCGCACACATCCGGCGGCGCAACCGCCATCCGCCACATGAGGATGAGATGATAAAATCCTCAACCGGCATCGGATTATTGCGGCAGCCAGAGCGCGGCGCGGCGCAAAAGAAGCGGCCATTCGTTCAAAATTCGAAATAATATCTCATCTGTTTTCTTCTCAAATCATCACAATAATAAAACAACGAAAACAAGTATTGGCTGACTTGGTGAACAATACAAATAGCCATCTTCATACTTGAATAACTTATTTAACTTTATACTCAGCTCAACAAGGGCGGTATTACTGCAAACGGCATATTCAAGTTTATCCAAAGGTGGATTATGACCATTACGTCATCAATGGCCCGCACCGCGCTGTGCGCTTCAATGCTGATAGCGATTGTCACCCCCGCTCTCGCGGCCCCGCCACTGGCTCCCTGCCCCGCAACGGATTGCATCAACCTGCCTGCCGATGCGGGCATGATCAACGTCAAGGATTTCGGCGCCTATGGCGACGGCGTCCGCGACGACACCGCGGCCATTAACGCCGCGCTGGCGGCCAGCACGGCCAATGGCGGCACGCAATACACCTCCAGCCGCATGGTCTATCTTCCCATCGGCACATATCTGATTTCCGGCCCGCTGGTAAAACGCGGGGCGGATGGCAATTACACCGGCGGCCTCGGCCTGATCGGCCAGTCGCGCCAGGCCACCATCATCAGGCTCAGGGATAACGCCCCCGGCTATGATAATCCCGGCATCGCCACGCCGGTCATCCGCACCGGCTCCGACCCTCTCTATACCAACAATAACGGCCTCGGCTATGCCGACCGCACGCTTGGCGAAGGCGTCACCGGCTTCGGCAATTTCATCGAAAACCTCACGATCGATGTCGGCAACAACAATCCCGCCGCCGTGGGCATCGACTTCCTGGCCAACAAGCAGGGCGCCATCCGCTCCGTCAGCCTGAAAGCCCCGCCCGGCAGCGGCCTGACCGGCATCGCCATGCTGCGCAAATGGGTGGGCCCCGCGCTCATGCAAAACATCACGGTTGACGGTTTCACCACGGCCATCGCGCTCGATCAGGCCGAATACGGCATCACCATGGAAAAGATCACGCTGCGCAACCAGACCGCCACGGGCATCTTCAATAACCACAACATGGTGTCCGTCCGCACCCTGCGCATTTATAACGCGCCGGTTCCCATCTTCAATATGTCGGAGGACAGCCTGATCGCCATGGCCAACGTCGATATCTCATCCACCACCC
>CAKUMP010000011.1 GCA_934667795.1 uncultured Chthoniobacterales bacterium
TTCCGGATTACTTGCTCCTGGCTTGCACCGGATGTTTCGTCATCGTGTCGGTTTTATTCTGGCGCTTTTTCCTGCAAGTGCCTTTATTTACTTTTTTTCTTTAATTGGGCAAATCTCTACTGACGGCCCCCTGTATTCTTTTCTGCCCTGGGCGGACGGGCTGGGGATTTCTCTTAGTTTTTTTGTAGATGGACTCAGTTTGCTTTTTCTTTTAATCGTCAGTGGGATTGGCACGCTGATTGTACTTTACGCGAATGGATATCTGCACGGATCAGAAAAGCTGGGAAAATTCTTTTGCGCCTTTCTGTTATTCATGGCATCCATGCTGGGGATTGTCTCTGCCGACAACCTCATCCTGCTTTTTATCTTCTGGGAGCTTACCAGTATCACCTCTTTTATGCTGATTGGGTACTACCACGACCAGCCAGCGTCCCGAACCTCTGCGCTTCAGGCGTTGATGGTCACCGGAATTGGTGGACTCGCCATGCTTGCGGGGTTTATTTTACTTGGGAGTGGCCTGCAGACTTATGACATCAGCATCCTGCTGCGTATGTCACCGGAAACTATCCTTGCAGCGCCGCATTTCACCCCTGCGCTTTGTCTCATTCTGCTTGGTGCTTTTACAAAATCGGCACAATTTCCTTTTCATTTCTGGCTTCCCAATGCCATGGCTGCCCCCACACCGGTCAGTGCTTTTCTGCATTCTGCGACCATGGTCAAAGCAGGGATTTTCCTCCTCGCCCGTCTTCATCCGGTCCTTTCTCTCAACGAATGGTGGATTCCATTGGTCGCTCCCGTGGGAGCCTTCACCATGTTGCTCGGTGTCACGCTTGGATTCGGGCAACAGGATCTAAAGAAAATTCTGGCCTACACGACTCTTTCGGTGCTCGGCACCCTCACTCTGCTTCTCGGAATCGGGACCAAAGAGGCCATCCATGCCTGCATGATCTACCTGGTAGCGCACGCGCTTTATAAAGCCACCCTGTTCATGACCTCCGGTTCCATTGATCACGAAACCGGCACCCGTGACTTCCGTCAGCTCTCCGGCCTTCGCAGCAAAATGCCTCTCACCGCTGCTACTGCGGGCCTTGCCGCGCTGTCCATGATCGGGCTCCCGCTCTTCATCGGTTTCCTTGCCAAAGAATCTTTGTACCACGCGCTGCTGGATCTCCTCCACAACTCCTGGCTCTGGATTGCATTCGGCGTCGCTGCCAGCATCCTGATGGCCTGCCTTGCTATCGTCACCGGGATCCGTCCGTTTTTCGGAAAGGCATCCTCCCCCCCCAGGCCCCCTCACGAACCGCCTCCCAGCATGACCGCAGGCCCTGCCATCCTTGCTGTTCTCGGACTCTATTTCGGTTTAGCCCCCGCTACGCTCAACCATTTTTTAATTCACCCTGCAACCACCGCCATTCTTGCAGAACCCGACCTTCAGACCTCCCTGCACCTCTGGCATGGAATCAACACCGCTCTGATTCTCAGTATCTGTACTCTCATTGCTGCCCTTCTGCTGTTCTGGATTTCCCCCGGACTGCGCACCGCGTTATTATCCAAAACCACCTCCCTTGCCAAAGCCGGCCCGGAAGCCGCTTATTTTGGAATTCTGAATTGCACCCTCCGTTTTGCCGACTGGCAAACCCGTTTACTCCAAAATGGAAAACTCCGGAACTATCTCCTGACCATTGGTGCATTCACCGTCTTCCTTCTTCTTCTCGCTCTCCCGGAATCTTTTCTTGAAATCCGCTGGCAAAGCATGACCTCCCCCACCCTCCTTTCTGTCACCACCTGCATCCTTATTGCACTTGCCGCCATCTTCACTTGCTTCGTCAAATCCCGTTTCACCGCCATTGTCAGCCTCGGCGTTGTCGGCACCGGCGTCGCCATCCTCTTTTTCCTGTTCAGCGCGCCTGACCTCGCCATGACCCAAATCCTGGTCGAAACCCTTGCGCTCGTTTTCTTCGTTCTCGCATTTTACAAACTTCCATTCCTCAAAGATTTTTCCAGCACCACCACACGAGTCCGCGACGCCATCTTCGCCACTGCCTTCGGCGCCATCGTAACCGTCATGATCATGGTCGCTTTCTACACCCCCTCGCCCACTTCGACATCCAAAGCCCTCACCCATTTTATGTCCGAAAACAGCTACCTCCTCGCGCACGGACGCAACGTGGTAAATGTCATCCTGGTCGATTTCCGTGGACTGGACACCATGGGCGAAATCACCGTTCTCGCCATTGCTGCTCTCGGGATTTTTTCCCTCATTAAACTCGTCCTCCCTCCTGACAAAAAGAAAGATTCCTGATTTCCTTGCTTCCATACAAAAACAACATGAACAGCCTCATCCTTAATACGACCAACCGATTTCTCATGGCGATTCTTTTCATGTTTTCGCTGTTTCTGCTGGTACGTGGACATAACCTCCCTGGCGGAGGGTTCACCGGCGGACTCGTTGCCGCGAGCGCATTTGTGCTCCAGGCACTTGCTTACGGACACAAAAACGCAGCAGCGCTCATCCCCTGCAGCCCCCAACTCATTATTGGTTCCGGCCTTCTGGTCGCAGTCCTCAGCGCACTCCTCTCCACGACACAAGGACTTCCTTTCATGACCGGTGTCTGGGGAGAAACGGCCTACCCCGTCATCGGTCAGCTCGGCACTCCCTTTTTCTTCGACCTCGGCGTGTACCTCGTCGTCTTCGGCGTCATTATCCTCATCGCATTTTCTCTCGCAGATACGAAAGCTTTTGAAAAATTGTCTGACCCTTCCTCCGAAAAAATAAACAACACAAAAGACACCACCCCGTCACCTGCACCTCACACCGAACCCCCCATCACCTGAACCCTAAGCGATCATTTACGCCCCATCATGGAACTAATCCTGGCTATTACTATTGGAATTTTATTTGCAGTCGCTGCATACCTCATGCTGCGGCGCAGTATTATTAAACTGATTTTCGGAACGGTGGTACTCAGTCAGGCGGTTAATCTCCTGCTTTTTACCGCATCCGGTCTCAACCAGGAAAAAGCGCCCCTGATTCCTCAGGGCAGTTACACCACACCCGCAAATGCTGCGGATCCACTCCCACAAGCACTGATCCTTACCGCAATCGTGATCAGCTTCGGACTATTAGCCTTCTGCCTCGCTATGGCCAGACGCGCCGATGTCATGGTGGGAACCGATGATCTTGACGAAATGAAAAGTACTGACGCCTGATGGACCCGATTATTCTTTGTATTCTCATTCCCTTTATTTCTGCCATCGCTTCCCTGATGATGTGGAAATCGCTGCTCACACAACGCATCTGTGGATTGATCGGCATGGTTTTTTTGTGTATCGCCGCAGGGAATCTTTTTCTGAACGTTTATCAAAATGGAATCCAGGCCTCCTACATTGGAAACTGGCAACCTCCATTTGGAATCATCCTCGTTGCAGATTTAACATCTGCGATCATGGTTCTGGTCACTGCGATTATTGGAATTGCAGTCGCCATTTATTCTATTGCCGACATCGATCCAAGGCGCGAAAAATTCGGGTACTGGAGTTTTATACATTTCATGTTAATGGGGATTTGCGGTGCGTTTTTGACCGGGGATATTTTCAATCTGTTTGTCTGGTTTGAAGTTTTACTGATTTCTTCATTTGCTTTGATGTGCCTTGGTGGTGCCCGCGCCCAAATGGAAGGAGCGATTAAATATGTGATTCTGAATCTGGTTTCCTCGGTCTGTTTTCTTGCTGCCTGTGGACTTCTTTATGCGCAGCTCGGGACGCTGAACATGGCAGATCTTGCGGTCAGAGTGCAGGAAATTTCTCCCCCACTGGCAACCGTGACGGCCATGTTATTCCTGGTTGCTTTTGGACTCAAAGCCGGTATTTTTCCGCTGTTTTTCTGGCTTCCCGCTTCTTATCATACCCCGCCGGTTGCAATTTCCGCCATTTTTGCCGGACTCCTGACCAAGGTCGGCGTTTATGCGCTTATTCGCATTTTCACGCTCATTTTTATTACCAATATCGGTTTCACGCATGGTTTATTGCTCATACTGGCCAGCCTGACCATGATCACCGGGGTGCTCGGGGCGATGTCGCAATACGATTTCCGCCGCCTGCTTTCTTTCCATATCATCAGCCAGGTCGGATACATGATTCTCGGCCTCGCCCTCTATACTCCACTCGCACTCGCCGGAACCGTTTTTTACCTCTTTCACCATATCATTGTGAAATCCAATCTTTATCTGATCAGCGGAATCACGCATCGCACGAATGGAACCTTTGATCTTAAAAAAATGGGCGGACTATACGCAAAAATCCCCTGGCTGGCGGTGCTGTTTTTAATCCCTGCACTTTCACTCGGAGGCATTCCTCCACTCTCCGGATTTTTTGCAAAATTCACCGTCATTAAAGCCGCCCTCCAGCCACACGAAATTTTCACCAGCACCGCAACAGCCGCTGCTGCTGTCGCTCTCCTGGTCGGCCTTCTCACACTTTATTCCATGATCAAAATCTGGAATGAAGCATTCTGGAAAACTCCGGACCCGACCCACTCTCCACGCAACGCACTCTCCCCTCGTACAAAATGGCTACTCTACTCACCATGTGTTTTCCTTGCATCCATCACCGTCCTGATAGGCATTTTCCCGGGCGTTTTCTTTGATGTCGCAATGCAGGCTGCAGAACAACTCATGAACCCACAATCCTATATCCAAACCGTTCTAGGAGGTCATTTCTGATGTTTTTTGCTATTAATATTATTCTCGCCCTGATCTGGACCGGACTCCTCGGTACTTTCGATTTCTATACTTTTGCGTCCGGCATCCTGATTGGTTACGCATTCCTTTTTCTGATTTATCATAAACACCGATACGCTCGCCCGTACTTTTTCCGCCCCATCAGAATCATCGCTTTCATTTTCTATTATATGAAAGAACTTGTCCGATCCAACCTCATGGTAGCCACCGACATCATCCGTCCCAACCCCCGCTATAAACCCGGCGTGATCGCTGTCCCCATCACCGTAAAAACCTCACTCGAAATCAACCTCCTCGCAAATCTCATCACCATGACCCCAGGCACAATCACCCTGGACGTTTCACCAGATCAAAAAACGCTCTATGTCCACGCCATGTACCTCGACGACCCAGAAGCAGTCCGAAAAGATATTACAGAAAATCTGGAACGCCGCATCCACCAAATGCTTGTGAACCACTGAATAACATGACCTTGATTATTTTTATTGCATCTTATTTTGCAGCGGGGCTTTTGGCACTGGGGATGGTGTTTGCGTTTATTCGACTGCTTAAGGGGCCGTCTTTGCCGGATCGGATTGTTGCGTTGGACGTGATTGCGACTGCAGCGATTGGCATTTTAGTGATCACCGCCATCAACACGGATCAGGCTGTATTACTGGACATTTCGCTTGCCATGGCATTAATTACCTTTATTGGAACCATTGCATTGGCTATCAGTCTTGAACGGGGGCTTTTCAAATGAATATTTTTTTACAAATCCTGATTGCAGTCCTGCTTCTTGCGGGGGCCACGCTCATGGCGCTTGCGGGAATCGGGATTTTGCGTTTGCCGGATCTTTTTCTTCGTATGCACGCATCCAGCAAAGGACCATCCTTAGGAGTCGCTTGTATGCTCATTGCGGCTGCATTCTATTTTCAAAACATCACTGTCACCACTAAGGTCACACTCACGACGGCATTCATTTTTCTCACCATCCCGGTTGCGGCCCACATGCTCAGCCGCGCCGCCTATGCGCGCAATATCCCTCAATGGAAAAACTCCGTCCTCGATGAAGGAAAAGGAAAAATCGCCGCACCTACAGAAAACACCCATAACAAAGCCTAACTTTTATTTCTTCTCATGTTTACAGGTATCGTAGAATCAACTGGTCGGGTGTGCTGGATACGCAAATCTCATTCCGGTATTGCTCTGGAAGTAGAACCCGAGACCCCCATCACTGACCCGATGATAGGCGAAAGTATTTCTGTCAATGGCTGCTGCCTTACCCTCATTGCGACACACCAGAATCGTCTTTCATTCGATATCCTCGAAGAATCGTTGAAACGCACCAACTTGCAATTCGTGCGTACGGATGACACCGTAAATCTGGAGCGTTCTCTTCTCCCCACCACGCGTCTCGGCGGGCATTTCCTCCAGGGGCATGTGGATTGTGTCTCGCCAGTTCTTTCCTTTCAAAAAGTAAAAGCAGATTACCGACTAGAAATTGCCCTCCCACGTGAATTCAGCCATCTGGTTGTTTTCAAAGGATCCATCGCCATTAATGGAATAAGCCTTACGGTTGCGGACATCCTCCCTGACTCCATTGTCATCTGGATCATCCCTCATACCTACGAAATCACTAACCTCGCCTCTCTCACTCCCACCTCCCACGTGAATATCGAGTTCGATATCCTTGGAAAATATATCGCTCGAATCCATAATAAAGATGGAAGATATTCACCCTCAACAGGCTGATCCAGCCCAAGCTCATGATTCAATCTTTTAATGACAGACCACACGGAGGAGTTGTTTCGACGGGGACAAAGCAGGAAATTCGGGGCAATTTCCCGCGTCGCCCTACGCAAACTCATCCAGATGAATCAAGCCTGTGTGCTTCAAGATCTCGCCGTTCCACCCGGCAACCGGTTGGAAAGCCTGATGGGAAAGCTAACGGGATTGCATTCCATCCGGGTCAATGACCAGTGGAGAATTGTCTTCCGTTGGACAGAGAACGGTCCCGCCGAAGTCACTATTGTGGATTATCATTGACAATATACCCATAACGTTATAGGTTATGAATATGAATATGGAAATGGACATTACACCCGGAGAAATTCTTTTGGAAGAGTATTTGATTCCTATGGAGATTTCGCAGAATGCCTTGGCACGGGCCATTGGGGTTTCCCCTCGTGCTATCAATGAGATTGTCTTGGGGCGACGCTCAATCACCCCCGCCATGTCGATCCGCCTCGGCACCTTCTTCCGTCAATCTGACCGGTTCTGGCATGGAATTCAGGTAGAGTGCGATTTTCGTAGTTTGAAGAAAGAACGGAAGAAACTGGTAGCCGGAATTAAGCCGATACGAAAGTTGACCGTTGTCGGGTGATTAATAATTCACCAACACCAATCTCCAGAGCGATAACATGTCACTGCACTCCAAAAATACAACGTCCAAGCGTTCTTACCTGATTCTGTATTCCACAGCAAGGGTGTTGTTTTGCAAATCGTTTTTCAATAAATCCACAAGCAGGTTCCACACAACTGCCCGGCTCATATATTGATCCTCGAATTGTTCCATTCCTAACCCGACGCGTTCTCCATTTTTACTCAAAAATTCCAGAACCACTTTCCCTTCGAAGCGCTGGATCTCTACCCGTCTCACTCCCTCATATAAAACACCAGCCTCCGGACGATAGGTCTCATTTTTACGATCCATAAATGTCACCTGATGTGGTACCTCTGCCTGCATCCGAGAGTCCCGAATAAATAATGGCAAAATTTCATAACACTCTTCCGGTAGATCACCAGATGTCCATTCAATGGAACTCTTTACGGTCAAACCATCAGAACTCGCTATAAAATCACGCACATAAGGAATCTGAAATGCCCCAGCCCCCGATTGTACTGCCGGGTTATTTTTCCCAATAACTCCACTCACTCGAAATCTGCTTGCGCCCTCTTCCTTGACTGCCTCTACCTCCAAATGCTCCCTGCTCATACGTGCGGAAGAAAAGACCTGACCTGACTTTGTCACACCACTCAAAGCATGTACCGGCCATTTTTTCCAATCGCTCCACATGTTTTCCACCGCATTCTCGGCAGCAAACCATTTCCCGCGTCCTCCCATTCTTCCAAGAATGACCGACCCCGTTTTATGCGTCCAGAATGCAGCCAGAGTTCCTCCTGAAAATCCAAGCCGCGTTCTTGAAGGACTTTCCGGCGCAAGCGGTGACGCCTCAAGAAGCACCCCATATCCAACCTCTTCCTTATCCTCATTTTCCTCAGAATACCGCGCCGCCATATAACAAATTTCTCCCTCCTCGTCCGGGAAAAATTTTACAAACGAATGGTTTCTACGTTCAAAGGGAGCAAACGTTTTTTCAGAATCCTCTGCCTGCATTTTTTCCAGCTCTTCAAAAAATCCACCCCCATGAACGGTATAGTAATCAAAACTATAATTGATGACTCCCGGCCACCAGCTCGGTTCCCAGCGCTGAAACCGTTCCTCATTTGGGACCAGCTCGGCATTTATTTTTTCAATCCCGATTTGAATCGCCTTCAACATTTCTTCCTCTGAAGGTAAAAAACTTTTTTCATCTCGTCCTTTTCTACCACCGAACATCAAATACCGTGCATCGGGAAATTTTGTGGCTAATGCCATCTCCCGAAATGCCCACGCATATTGATCATTCGGCATGTCCGTTGTGGTGCGCGTCGAGAAATTTGACGGGCCAAAATAATTGTCTCCATCCGGTTCAGGAAATGTATGATAGCTTTTAAACTGGCTGATCTTCCCCGTTAACTCTGCAACTTCCGGCCAGGGAGAAATCAGGGACGCCCACGCAAGATAATAAAGTGCAATCCCATTATACGAGGCTTCCACCCCGCCCGTGTCACGGATAATACCTGCCGGATGGACAGATTCCAAACATGCCAGTGCATGCTTCTTGCACATTACCTGCAACTCTTCATCTCCGCTGGCCATGGCGATATAGGATAAACTAATCACCGATTTCATATCCATGTTATCGTTGATACGTGTGGGCCCCCATTTCACCATACGCGCCACGACGCGTTTTATTCCTGCTTCAAGCGCCTGCAGAATATTTTCTTCCACTAACCGGTGCTTTTTCGCATTCGCATACACATACCCGATCCACATTAATGTCCCCCCCGTGTAATCGGCACGATGCATATTCCGATGCGAATGTGTCCCTTGTTCCTGTAACCAGTCCAGCATGATCAAGTCAATCGCCGCACCTGTGATTGCTCGATGTAGAACCCCTTGATGCTGATAGTAAGGATTTCCGGGATAGTCCCATAACGTCCACCACATCATATCCGCAGGATATGCGACAACGCCTGGTAAGGAATAAGTCCCTCGTCCACCTCCCCGGAACATGATTCCATCCGAAGATTCTATGCTTTCCCATAAATAATTATCCGCCGCGATAGTTATTCCGCTCACATGGGAAACTTCTTTCCCCTCTCTGGAAAACAATGCCCAATACTGCCTTAGCTGCTCATGCCCCTCCCCTTCTCTAAAAAAAGCGCTCTCATTACGAAGCGGCATCAACTCGACTTCATAATCGCTTTCTTTTAAAGTACTCAAATAGTCACACAAAACTTTCTGATACGCCTGTTCTTGAGGAATTTTTTCCGTAAAATGAACCCGATCGCTCCAATGTTTCGGGGCTTCTTTTTTCGGGGCTTCCTCTTGCTTCGTCTCTTTTTCTTTCCCCTCTTCCTTCTGTACCACTTTACTTGGAGCCACTACCGAAGTACTCGGTTGCATTACCGGAGAAGGTATTATTTCAGAAAGCGCTGTCTTTTCCTCCGTCACGATCCCCTCTTCCACCTGCCCACCCGTCTCGTCTTTCGCTTCACATCCCGAAAAATATAAAACTCCGGAGAGAACAATCGCGACTTGAAAGAAAATAGTTTTATTCATCCGTTTTTCTTTAAATTAAAATCCCTTTTCTAACCTTCATTCGCCTGCATTTCCACACAGGCTAACCTTAATGAAATGAATTTTGTCCCCTGACAATCCAGCGCGATCTTTCCGGAACTTTCATAATAAGAAATCCAAAGCGTATTCCCTTCCACATATAACGAAGGATAACCAAATGTCCTGACATCGTTTTCCGATTCCTGCAAAACAAATTTGTTTTCCCAGTTTAAATACCCATTGCTTAAATCACAACTTGCCAGATACAACGGATTTCTGGGTCCCCCATGTTGCGCCCCTTCTACCACTTTTTCATTCCAGCACAAAATCCCGGTCTCGCCCTCTCCAGCAGTAATAATCATGCAGGGCGCCTGCGGACTTCGGATGTTCGTATTCGACGACTCCGTCCAGCTCTCTCCCCCATCCTGGCTCTCTGCACTGTAAATCCACCCCTGATCCGTACGCAAAAACATGACAAGCTTTTCATCCCCCGCTTCAAATATCACAGGCTCCATTGCGCCACGCCCCGGACAATCCACCCAGCTTTCTGACTGTTTCCAGCTCCTTCCCAAATCATCGCTGAAGACACAGGTCGCTTTATAATGTTCATCAACCACCCATCCCCCGGTTTTTGTCTGATAGATCGGCTGAATCAAACGCCCTGCCTTTGTCTTGATAAAGGTATTATTCAAACTCACCGTATAACAATCCATCGCGGTGATTTCCACAGGGTCACTCCAGGAATTTCCATTGTCCGTACTCCGCATAAATTCCAATCCCGCACGATTTGAATCCAGCTTTTTAATATAAGTGATTCCAATCGTTTCCGCATCCAGCCGCACCAGTCCCGGTGCCATCACATTCGCATAATCCTTCCTCGCCAACAACACCTTCCCATTTCCCCAATGCTGTCCATCTTCAGAATATTGAACAAATAGATCGGCCGGTGCATGGTCCGCTCCCTTATCCAGAAAACGCGTGTGCACCAACATCAATCGCCCATCCGGACACCTCAATAAGGAAGCTTCACTATTCCGACGGTTTGAAGGACTTCCTTCATACACAATTTCATCAAATTTTTTTGTAAAATAAGACATAAAAAAAGCCTCTTCTAATAGAAAGGGAGTTTATCTTTACTCTTCTGATCTCTTCTCGCTTACTTTCTCTTGATCAGTAACGCTAACACTCCGGAAATCAGAGGCAACATGGTAATCGAGGGTTCAGGTATCGCGGTTACTGAAAAATAGTCATACTCCGTGCTACGTTGCCCTTGTATGCGTGACCGCAACCCTGTAAGCCCGGTATTATAGGAACTATCCACAAACGATATCGTCGCAAATGGATCCCCGGAACTTTCCAGGGAATACAATTTCACATCCAGATTATTCCCCACAAATTGAAAAACCAGTTCCACTTTCCCTGTCACCGAAGTCCCGAAATCCACTTCTTCCAGAATCGTCTGATTGTGATTAACCGGATCCTTAGCCAGCACCAGCTTTGTCCCCGTAACATAACTCCAATACCCCTGAGGGTTTGCACTGCTGTTAAATACAGACCGTGCAATCACCCCACGCTGATCGTTTGTACCCAGTAAAAACTGAGTCGTCACAATTCCATCCGCGATCACGCCATCCTCAATATTTCCAAAATCTCCCTCCCAAAAAGCTGCCGTATTCGCACCAGCCGTGGCTGTCGTCATCCTCGTCATTTTTAATGTCCCATTCCCGGTCAACTCCACTTCCGCCTGCTCCCCAAAAGTTCCATTCGCGGCCACCGTCCAACCAGTCGGAACACTCCCCGCTACCCCGTTGAACTCTTCTATATACGCACCCTGTCCTTGCACCATTCCTCCACCTAACCCCACACTTAACCCCATCAAAACCATTCCAACCGCTTTAAAAAAACTCTGCCCACGAGCAACTCCTTCATTCGTATTCATCATAAAAAAATATTTCATATACATTTCCTTTCCAGGGTTCACTTCTCAATCTTGCACCCCAACCCTTCAATGTTCACATTTTATTTTCAAGTTGAAACAACTGGTAAGTTTTGTTTACCTGTTGGTTGTGAATTATTTCAACTGACACTTTGGAGCAAGATGATTGGCTGTTTGTTTGAATCTATCTTTGTCGCCCATGAGAAAAGAAGTTTTTGAGAAAAACAAATGTTTTGAAAACGGATAAAAAAACGAATGAAAAGGCTACCTCCACCCAAAAAATGTTCTTTGGTCCAGCAATGTGCAACTGCCATCCAGGATGGGATCAAGCGAAAAATCTGGCAAAGCTATCTTCCCAATGAACATGTTTTAAGCATACAGCTTCAGGTCAGTCGCCCGACCCTGCGCAAAGCACTCAAAATACTGCATCATCAGAAAGTCATTTCCATTTCTCATGGAAAGAAAACGAAAATCCTGGCTCCCAGCCAATCCGGCAACTCTCGTTATACGCCCATGATTGGGGTTCTGCTGGAATACAACGACCAAAACGATCCGGTATCCTCCCCAGTGATTAATGCGCTCCGGAATTCTTTACATGACGCAGATCTCGATATGGTTCTTTTCCCTCGAAAACTGTCTAACTTTCGACAACCCGACGCTATCCTCCAGAATTTAGTCGCGTCAAACCCGGAGCATCAATGGATTCTGATTTCCTGTCCGGCAAAAGTACAATCCTGGTTTATTCAAAACAGCATTCCTGCGCTCGTCATTGGCACCAGTGCGTATCCGAAAGAACTGCCTTCCATCGATGTGGATTATCGAGCGGTTTGCCGACATGCGACCGGCATTTTACTTTCTAAAAATCATTCTCATATTGGATTGTTACTTCCGAAAGGCAATATTGGAGGGGATAAAGCAAGCGAACAGGGATTTCGGGAAGCCATTCTTGCCACCAACCGCTCGGAAGTCATAGGGACGACCCTCCTGCACAATGGGACGCCGGAAGGGATTTGTCATGTCCTCATGCAACAAATAAAATGCAAACGTCTTCCGACGGCGCTATTGATTGCGAAACCTGCGGACGTACTGACAGCCATTTCTTTTTTACAAACCAATGGCATTCGTATCCCGCAGGACATCTCCATTATTTCTCGTGATTGGGAGCCCTTGCTCTCGGCCATCATTCCCACGCTTGCGGGCTATCAATTTAATTTGGAAAAACTGGCAAAACATGCCGTAGAAATGCTCCTGCAGAACATTTCTCAGACCTCCCTCATCCCTCCCGAATACCGCCTGATGCCCACTTACAAACCCGCAGCCAGCGTTTCTTCTCATGCGATCTGTTAATAAGAGGCTTTCCCAAACTTTCTTCTAGCTCCATTGCTTATTCTGTGTATTAATAAAATCTTCTTATATTTATTATGAAAGCTGGTTACGCTGAAATTGACATCACCCCTGAAGAACCTCTTTTCCTTGCTGGGTTTGCTGAACCAAAAGGCCGCCTCGGAGAATCCATCGACTCCCCCCTGATCGCACAGGCGCTGCTTCTGGAAGATGCGGAGGAACATAAATTACTCCTCCTTGCTTTTGACTCTGTTGCATGCGACGCGGAATGGGCAGAACATGTTTGCCAGACAGTTGCCCAGAATTTATCCATCCCCAGGAAATCTGTTTTCATCAATGTCTCTCATACCCATTGCGCACCGCAAATCCGTCTTAATCTGTCTATCCCGGCCGCACTCGAATACCGGAATTCACTGCAATCCACTCTGATCGAACTCGCAACCACCGCAGCCAATACCGTTCGCCCTGCCAAATTTGCTTTAACAGAAGCGATTAACTCACAGGTCACCTGCCGCCGTCGCTGGTCCCCGGAAGGATGGCTGAATGCACCGAATCCACAACTCGAACCGGTCCGTCAAACCCCGATGCTCGATATCACATGGGACGATGGTGATCGCCTTCTTGTCCCCACCGTGGCCGGACACCCCACGACTGCATCAGATCCCGTATATGACTCTCATTACCATGGTATCCTGCGCCAGCTTTTTGCCCCTCAAGCAAAAATTCTTGTACTTTCCGGCTTCAGTGGCGACAGCAAAATGACCACCCCCGACCGCCAGACCCAATCCTGGATCAGAGACCGCAAAACCGATGTCCGGATTATCGCCCATCGCCTTGCTGCCGACCTGATGGAATCGTTTCAGTACCTCGAACCGGTCACCTTATCGCTTGCCAGTTTTTCTACGTCTGGGGAACTCCCACGATGGGAAAATGCACCAGCTCAAATGCCTCCAGAAGAAGCGGAAAATCATCTGGCAGCTTATTTGGCGAATCCTTCCCTTCCGATTCCCTCCTCTACCCCCCCCGTTCCATTTTATGCGAGTATCCACAAGATCACCAAAGACCACTTCTGGGTCGCTCTCTCAGGAGAAGTCTGTGGCGGATATGCGGAAATTTTACAAGACACACTCTCCAAAATCCTACCCGAAAAATCGTTTGCCTTCATCGGATACTGCCATTGCGCCAGTGGGTATATCCCTACCGCAAAAATTCTTTTTGAAGGAGGATACGAAGGCAAAAACTCATTCGCACCAAAACCGCCGCTTCATCCTTCTTCCGAAAAAATCGTCGCCAACCTGGTCGACCAATGTGCCAAACATTTCCATAAAACATAACCCCGATTCCTGTCATTCATGAATATTTTCCTCGTTACCGATCTCGAAGCTGTTGCCGGTGTTCTCGATTCTGTCAATTGGTGCAAATATAATGGACGCTATTACGATCATGCCAAGGAACTCCTGACACTTGAAACGAATGCGGCTATCGATGGTTTTTTTGCAGCTGGGGCAACAAAAGTAACGGTATGTGATGGGCACGGCTGTGGCGGCATCAACCCTTCTCTTCTGGATCCCCGAGCAGAGCTGATCGCGGGCCGTTTTACCCATGTCGGCTGGCCGCTCGGCATGACGAAAGAATATGATTTCATTGCCTGGGTCGGTCAACATGCGATGGCAAACACCCCTTATAATCATCTGGCGCATACCGGTGCATTTGAAGTCCGTTCTGCTACATTCAATGGAACTCCTATTGGTGAAATTGCTCGTTTCGGGTACTGCGCAGCCGAACTTGGTGCACGCCTGCTTTTCCTCTCGGGCGATCAGGCGGCCTGTCACGAAATTGAAAAACTCACGCCCGGCATCCACACGGTTGCGGTCAAATTTGGTCTTGCCCCCACCGCCGGTGACGATTTCACGCCTCAGGAAGCGCTGGAAGGTTTCACTGCCGCCCGTCACCTCTCGCCACTCCAGGCGCGTCATCGCATTCGCGAAAAAAGTGAGGTCGCGCTCAAAGCCGCCACACAAAATCCTGAACTCGGACGCCTCGTACTCCCCACCCCACCCTTTAAAATTATCACCACCCTTCGCAAATCCTCCGACGGCACCCCCGGGAAAACTTTCACCCAATCCCATCCCGATAGTTACATCGCAGCACTCAATAGCAAAAGGTTTGACAGTTGACAAGTGACAGTGGACAAGTGACAACGTACCTGGGAGCGCCGACGTCCCCGTCGGCAGACCTTCTTGCTGGGTACGCCGACGTCCTCGTCGGCAGAGATGGGGACTTTGGGGACAGGATTAGTAATTAGTAATTGGTAATTAAAAAAATCTATCTATCTTCTGGGACGCAGGGTTCCAGGAGGGTTCATTTTCCACACAGCGTTTGGGAGTGGGAGCAGGTGAGTCCGGCGAGTCGTCCGCGCGACGAATTTCCCACCAGCACTGACCGCAATGATTATGCGCATGGGTCACCGCATATCCCGCATCCTTCATCAAGGGGCCAACCCATCCTATGCAGTGATCACAATAATCATGATATTGTTCCAGATTATTTCGAAGTAAAAATCCTTTGGATGGACAATCATGCATATCGCAGCGAAGAATCCCTTCTCCGGGCGTCAGTGTAAATTCCTGACTCGGGGACTCTTCCAATAACGTATGCCCCCAGTATTCCAGCATCCCGTCAAACCCTTTCTCCTGGATCAATGCCGTGGCATGTTGCTGACTGTCCTGATAAATCGCTTCTTCCCAATATTGCTGCACAAGTGATTCTCCCCCTTGCTGGCGCAGCCACTCAAAGGTCCATTCGTAATGTGCACAAAAATCGTAAGTTCCAATCATGATACCCGTTTGATTTTTTGAAAATCCTGAGGTGGAACCGATGTTTCCTTGAGGTAGTAATGATGCACACAACTCCCATCTCCGCCCTCCAGACGCATCTGCATTTGTCCGGACGCTTCCGCCCGGGCTTGCCCCAAATAATAACAATGCTGACAAAACTCCGGCACAATGCGTCGATTGTGTTTCTTCAAATGCTGAATCGCCGGACATGTCTGTACATGGATTTCCACTTTTTCAGGAAGTTGACGTACTTCCACTTCCGCCCCCGGCTCTGCCGAGAAAAAATCCCGCCAGTAATCTGCAACAGCAGAAAGCCCTCCTTTTTTCCATTGCCGATTCACAGGCTCATAATATCCACGTCCCAATTGCTGAAGATATTCTACCCATTTCTCCACTCCTAACCTCTGACGCATCCAGCGAAAAGTCGCATTAATGGCAAAATAAAAATCAGCCGCCCCTTGAGGCTTTGTGTCCCTATAGGGTAAATGAGGATGAAATGATGGGGCAGGTTTACTCATAATGATTCCACCGCTTGCGGATACAAATCGGCAAAATATTTTTCCGGATCATCTTCAAAAATCTGATCAATAGCAGACTTGGTTTCTTCATTTAACGGGAAATGCAAAAAGGATTCCGTCGTGGAAAAAATCCCCATTTTAATAAGTAAATATTTTAACCCCGTCAGCCAGCAATGCAGATCTTTAGAACCATACACTTTCCACATCAGCTCATTCATTCGATTCTGGATTTCCTCCGCAAGTACCTCATTAGCATCCTCAAGTGCATCTATAAGCCGTTGTGCCATGGGTGCATTAAAAATAGCACCTCCTAACATCAAGCCGTCATAGCCGGACTTAAGATAATTTACACAATCAAACTCATTTCCATTCATTAAGCGTAACTCAGGCCGGCTATCGCGGGCCTGCAGTGCAATTTTCTGCCGCACCGGATCTCCGGAACTGTCTTTAACCCATTTTATTTTCGGATGTTGATAAATTTCTTTTAATTGTTCTTCAGGAAGAAAATACCGCTGATGTTTTCCAAGATCATAAAACCCGACGGGTAACGGGGATGCTTCTACCACTTTGAGATAAAAACGAAGCAGGTTTTCCGGCGTAGCATTAATCAAAAAAAATGGTCCACTGATAATCACTAAATCAACGCCGGCCTCCTGTGCAATGCGCGCTTTGTCCAGCGCCTGCTCAGCCGAATTGGAAGTAATATTTGCAGCCAGCGGAAAACGTCCTCCTGTCGCTTGCACAGACATACGTAAAAGATCCCGAAAATGCTGCTCACGCATCCAGGGTCCTTCACCACATGTTCCAGCCAGAAATATCCCATCCACTCCTGATCGAAAATGGTGCTCTATCATTTTCTCCACCGCCACCGCATCCACCTCCCCCTTTAAAAAAGGCGTAGGCGTAGCGGACCAGATCAACCGTTCCTGTCTATTTGAAAATCCCATGCTGACAACATCCTGCGAAATATAAATACATTCAACCAGGAACAACAGGTAACTTTTGTTTACCTGTTAAAATTTCAGGAGTGCGGTGACACGTCACCCGGAAGAACTTATTCCTTCAAAGATATTGTAAAACCCTCAAAAATATAGATCCGTATTGCTACCCAAATACAAACGTATTAATAAATTTACTAAATATCTTTTTGAAGACATCTATTCCTGGGCTGGAGAAATTCGTACTTGCGACATTTCCAAGAGAGGAGGAGACCCAGTTCGTCTTACGAAAATCCTGGAAAGTTGCGCTGGCCTGTAGAAAAAATTCGGGAGGCTGGCGCGAATGCGTCGGCATTGGAGTTTGGACATTTGAATTACTCTGGCATGTCAGAGAGTTTTCCCACCACGCGGGAAGAATTTGGAGTGCGGGGCTCTGCACCGCTTTGGTTCGAATGACGTTTGAGTTTCGCCATGCAATGGTTGTTCGTACATCCCATTCGCTATGATCCAAAGCGGCGGGAACCGCCGCACTCCAAATACGCCCATCCCATTCGGAAACTAAGAAAATAGCGCGACATATTGTCCGAGAGGAAATGCTGCGTAAAATGCCATGGCCGCGGTAGCGCATAAATGATCCAACGGTACGTTGACGCACTCCTGAATATGCTTTTCTCATAAAAATTTCGTGTTAGGATAGGGGATTCATACAACTTTTATTTTATGCAATTTATTGGTAATTTAGTTCATCTGAGTTTCAACATGTGGGAAGAGGAAGAGGCACCTGTTGATATTTTCCGCAAGGCCAGAAGTGTTCTGGGGTTTGATGAAACTTTGTGGGAAGAAATGACAGAACAAATGGCAGCCTCAGGTTTTACCGCGGTGGTGCTGGATCTGGGCGACGGAATTGCTTACCGATCGCATCCGGAAATTGCGATGAAAAATGCATGGACTCCGGAACGCTTGAACAAGGAAGTCCATCGCCTCCGAAAAATGGGACTCGAACTCCTGCCGAAACTTAATTTTTCAACCGGACATGATGCCTGGCTTAAGGAATATTCTCGCTGCGTTTCTACTCCCCAATATTATCAGGTATGCTCCGACCTGATTGCGGAAGTCTGCGAAATTATGGAAAAACCACGCTTTTTCCATTTAGGAATGGATGAGGAAACCGCTGAACATCAAAGAAATTATTTGTATGTGGTGATACGTCAGCACCAGTTGTTTTGGCAGGATTTAAACTGGCTGGCAGCTCAGGTCGAAAGACATGGTGTCCGTCCATGGATCTGGTCAGATGCTATCTGGAAACATGAAAAGCCGTTTCTCCAGGAAGTTCCAAAATCGATCTTACAAAGCAACTGGTTTTACGGGACAGAATTCGAGCCGCCACACCCACGCGTACAGGCATACCAGATACTGAATCAACACGGCTACGACCAGATCCCCACATGCAGCAACTGGAGTAATGATACCAATATCGCACAAACGGTAGAATGGAGCCGGAAAGAAATCCATCCCGACCATTTGTCAGGATTCCTGATCGCCCCTTGGCGCCCCACGCTTCCGGAATGGCGAGAAAAACATCTGCAGGCCATCGAACAAATGCGACTGGCTTTGCTGTAGAGGTACAGTGACGGAAGTGTTTCACGCAAAGCACGCAAGGGTCGCTAAGGACTTTTATATGCCGCGAAAAACGCGGAAATTTAAGGATAGAAACCTTCGTGTGAAATATGAGACCAGGTGCGTTACTACGGTTTTTAAACCTCACACGAAGCCACGAAGGCACGAAGATTTTTTAGAGAAAACTAAGGCAAAGAACAATGGGATAGGACGCTTTTTGAAGCAGGATTTACGTGAAGAAAGATTTATAAAAATCCAGAAATTCTTCGTGGCTTTGCGCCTTCGTGTGAGATAATTCTTCCAGCGTGTCCCACCGCACCCTTCTCCGCGTTACCCATTTTAAAAATAGCTTCGTGTGAAACAGGTTATCCTGTTTTTCTTTTCGTATTCCAGGGCATGCGTGCAAGCAGCATTCCCATTCCACAGGTGTCGGTAATCCCGGCAAAAATTAACCCGGCTCCCACAAAACCACTTAATAGGATCCATGCCGGATGTAACAGAAAGGACAACACCGCTCCCGCCAGCACCAGACCCCCTGCTCCTATACGCACCTGACGCTCCAGCGAAATCATTTTCTCCCCCCGGTTCAATGGCAAATCTTCACGCATCCATGCCTGAAGCCCACCTTCCAAAATGCAAAGATTCGTCATCCCACTCGCCAAAAGCTTCTCCGCCGCTTTCTTCGCTCGCCCGCCGGAACGACATATCAATACACACGCTTCCTTCCCCTCCGCTAATCGCGCAACTTCCCCCACTTCCATCTCACTGATCGGACGCAAAATCGCTCCCTCTATATGACTCTCTTCATACTCCGCAGGCGTACTCACATCCACTAATAATAACCTCTCCACACCCGCTTGTACCTCCGCAGGACTTAACCCACGAACCATTATTTCTATACTTGCAGAACTCGTTTTCATTTGTTAACATAACACTATATCACTAATCAGTAGTATGCAAGAGAAAATTAAACAAATCATGTCTGATGCGCAGGTTGAAGAAGTTGCGCGACTTTTTTCGGTACTTGCGGAGTCATCGCGTTTAAAACTGCTCCGTACGTTGATGGCTGGACCGATGACGGTGGGTGAATTAGTGGAAGCGACAGGAATGAAGCAAGGAAATGTATCGAAACAGTTGGGAATACTTTTGGATGTACGCTTTGTTGCCAGAGAAAAGGACGGGAATTTCGCACGTTATTCAATCGTGGATCCCAAACTCTTTACCCTGTGCGAACTGATGTGCGGCCGAATAGAAGAAGAAGCAAGAAGAAGACTTGACCAGTTGACAGTTGACAACTGAAGAGTCTGGGGGTGCGCATTACCGTATTTGGAGTGCGGCGATTTCCGCCGCTTTGGATTGAGCAAGATGCCGCTGACACGAAGATTTTTTTAGGGAAGATAAGGTAAAGAACAGTGAGGTGGGGCTCCCGAGAAAGGTTTCACGCAAAGGACGCCAGGGTCGCAAAGGATTTTTTAAGCCGCGGAAGAACGCAGAAATTTAAGGACAAGAAACCTTCTGCGCTTTTCTGCGAGTTCCGTGGCTAATCCAGAAGTTCTTCGTGTAAGACCGATCCTTTCAGCCGACGGGGACGTCGGCGCTCCCAGGGTCGCAAAGTTTTTTTTGCCACGGAATTTTTGAGCTTTTTCGCCCCTGCGCCACCAACTGTCAACTGTCCCCTGTCAACTGTCCTTGCGGCGTGCCAAGGCTGCGCCTGTTCCTGCTAGCAGCAGGAGCAATGCGGTACCGGGTTCAGGAACTGCGGAAACCGTAATCTGGAATGCGGTCAGGTCGTTCAATGCGCCGTAGGTCTGATTTGTCACGATCGCATAATCGAATGTGTACATGGACAGAGCACCGATTCCTGCCACAGTGATTCCGTCGAGATCACCCAGAATATCTCCCTGGGTAAACATCACGTTAAAGGAATCACCCACTTCTGGAAGGAATTCATTCCAGCTATCCTGCAGGAAGCTTGCGCCTGTACCGATCGTAATATTTCCACCGAAGAGCAACTGATCGAACTGTCCTGCTACCGGGGATGTATAGGTGCCAGATCCGCCAGTAATTCCACCGAGTTCCAGAACCAATGCGCCTTCAATGGAATAAGCACCACTGCTATAGCTGGCTCCTGGAGAGAATCCGGGGCGGTGAGTTCCTCCTGCCAGAACCTGGGTTAATCCATCTACCGAGAGTGCCCCGGCTAATGTTCCACCTGCTCCTACCGTCACATCTCCGCTGGTTCCTCCGGTTCCGGTTAATACCCCCTGATTCACCACAAAGTCTGCCGTGTTTGCATTCGAGGACA